>DASXMT010000156.1:0-3281 GCA_036495505.1 Acidimicrobiales bacterium
ATTCCACCGATCCCTGCACCTTCGCCGTGGCCGTGTACGCGTCGGATGCCAGCGATCCCTCGACGGCCCTTAACACCCACGTGCTCGGCGTGCCCGTGACCTTCTTGCCCGATTCCCTCAACTCGTCATGCGGCGGCGCAGCTCCCGGGCAGATCAACACCATCGGTGACGACCGGCTCAACTCGGCCGTGAGCGCGTGGACCCTGGATGCCTGCGGTGCGGGCACCGGGGGCGGCAGGGCGTTGACCAGCAACACATCTTCACAACAGACCGATGCGACGGCCCTGTGCTCGTTTGCGTCCGGGAGCAGCGACCTGGCCTACAGCTCCGTCGGTTACGGCGCGGCCGGCTTCGACCCGTCGACTTGTTCAGGGTTACTCGGGCCGCAGCCCGCCCGCCCGTATGTCGCCGTCCCCGTTGCCCTCAATGCCGTGGTCTTCGCCCACACCCAGACCCAAAGGATCAACGCCCTGGAAAACCCGGTCGTCGGGCCCTTCCTCCAACCGTTGAAGGTCACCGTGGGCCAGTTGGCCACCCTGCTCAGCAACGGCAGCAACCTGAGCGGCGCCTTCGAGGGCGAGTGGAACAGTTCATTTGGCAAGGCCCTGTTGGCCGAGAACCCTGACCTCGCCACCGACACCGGATACAACGGCACCATGAGCACCTTGGCCCAGCCCATCGTGGCCACGTCGGGCACCGAGGGCACAACCTTGTTCACGACCGGATTCCTGCAGGCGCTCGCTCCTGCCGCCGACATGATGAGCAACCCGAGCGCGGCCCAGGGCATCGTCTCCCAACAACTTGGTGTTACATCGAACTTCGGCATTGCCGACCCGGCTCTGTATTTCGTCAACACCTATACCGGGTCCCAAGCCATGATCAAGGACCTGACCCCGCCCACATCGAGTTGGGTGCTGACTGACGCGGCCAGTGCGGCGGCGGCATGGGGGGGTCAGGCCGAAGTGGAAATACAGACTCCCGACTCCATCAGCGCAGCGACCCCGTCCTACGTGACGGCCGACCCGGCGTCCATGGATGCGGCCGTCTCGGAAATGACCCCACAGCCGGACGGCACCCTGATGCCCAACCCGAACACCACGGCGGTAGACGGGGTCGAGCCCTATCCGCTGACCTACGTCGAATATGCCATTGTCCCCACGCAGCCCCTGCTCAACACAGACTGTTCCCCCAACACCCAAGGTCAGCAGAACCTGGCTGCCTGGCTCAACTACATCACCGGCGCGGGACAGTCCGAGTTGCCGAGTGGCCTGGTGTCCCTGACTCCGGCCCTGCAGGGCCAGGCTGCTGCAGCAATCGCCAAGGTGGGCCAGGCTGCCCCGGCCTGTACGCCGACGACGACACCGGCGCCGACCCCGCCCGCGGCCCCCGCGGCGTCCTCGAGCTTTGGCTCGGGCTCGGGCTCCGGCTTCGGCGCCACAGGATCGTCGGCGTTCGGCTCGGGGAGCGGTATAAGCGGCATCTCCACATCCTTCGGCGCCAGCACGGTACTCGGCGGTTCCGGCACCGCGCCGGGTTCCGCCGGTAGCGCGGCTGCCAAGAAGGGCGGCAAGCCGGTTGCCGTGCAGCTGGCCCGGTTCACCGCCCATCCGGGAGCGAGCTGGATCGGCCCCCTGATCGGCCTGCTGGCCTTGGCCATCGTGATGCCGGCGTTCGTATTGGCCGCCTCCGGAGCCTCGCTGAGCGAGACCCTGGCCGGCCTGGGCGGCTGGACGTGGATCCGTCGGCGTCGTCGGGGACCACCAGCGCCGGGCCCCGGTTGATGGTCCTGACCGAGGTGGAGTCTGCTCGGACCATAGAGGCTGGGGTGAGGGCGGAGCCGACGTCGGGTTCCCCCGGGGCCACGACGGACTACTCGAACGGGGTGGAGGATCGACCAGAACCCGCCTGGGTCGGCCGCCCCGATCGGCGGCCCATCACGCTGGGCCGGGTCATCGCCTGGGTCGTCGCCACCGTGGTCATGCTGGCACTGAGCGTGGCCGCCGTGTTCTACGGGCTGGGGCCGCTCACCCACCAACGGGACCAACGGGAGACCATGGCCGCCTACAAGCTCGCTATCAACCATGCGGCCGCCGAGACCAACGGGTTGGGTGGCGTCGCCGTCGCCACGCAACCACCCCTCACCGGGGCGACGGTGGGGATCCTGCAGATCCCCGTGCTCGGTCTGCAGCAGACGGTCACCGAGGGGGTCGGCCCCACCCAGACCGTGTCCGGTCCCGGCCATGTCCCTGGTACCGCTGGGCTGGGCCAGCCCGGGAACTCTGCCGTGGTCGGCCGGCGGGCCGGGTTCGGCGGCCCCTTCGCTGAACTTTCTCAGCTGCGCCGGGGTGACCAGATCGAGGTGGCCACGACCGAGGGACGCTCGCTCTACCTGGTCCGCCGGGTCCGAACCGTCACGATGATCACCGGCGCAGCCGCCTCTACCACCGGAGCCGCCGCCTTGAGCTCCACCTCCGCCCCGGCGACCACCAGCACTGCCGCGGCGAGCAGGAAGGGGGATACGGCCGCGACCAAGGGGGCCAGCCCCCACACCCTCACCGTGACAGGCGGGTCCCGACCCGCGACTGCCCCGGCGGTCGTCACCGTCAACAAGCTGTACGGCCCTACCCCGGACGACCAGTTGACGCTGGTCACGTCGGCCAGCTCGGCGCCGTGGAACACCGACCGGGCTGTCGTGGTCACTGCTCGGATGCTCGGCAGGCCCTTTGCCCCCACCCCCCAGCAGTCTCGAAGCCCCAGCCAAACGGGCACCGGAGGGGATCCCGGCTCCCTGCCGCTCCTGATCCTGGCCCTTCTCGCCCTCGGGGCCACCATTGTCGGCGCCGCCGCCCTCTATCGCCGGGCCTCACTGCGCTCCGCGTACCTGCTGACCACCGCACCGCTCATCGTGTTCACCATCCTCGGCGCCGAAGCCGCCGGCCGTCTCTTTCCGGCGTGGCTGTGAGGACCGGACCGCACATGCCCGCTCATCGTGTTCACCGTGGTCGGGGCCGAATCCGACGGCCATCACTTTCCGGCATGGCTGTTTCCGGCATGGCTGTGAAGACCGGACCGAGTAGGGCCGCTGCTTGGCTCGTTACCCAGTTCCACAGGGCCAACCGGAAGCCCTTGAGCCGGATGCGCGAGAGGATCGCCTTGAGCCGCATCGCGTCGCGCGACGTTGCGGTTTCGGTGAGCTCCAGCACGATCTGGCTGGGCAAGACGCCGTATTCGCGGCACATGAGCGAGAGTTTATCGGGGAACGCTTCGTCGTTGAGGTTCGT
>DASXMT010000157.1:0-14797 GCA_036495505.1 Acidimicrobiales bacterium
CTCGCTCTTGTCCTCAATGACGTCGATTCTCTCGACGCGATCGGCATTGATGATGGCGACTGTGATCCCGTCAGTGATGAATTGGAACCAGCCAGGTTCGACGATCACGGTCTCGGAATCTATCTCCTCGTCGGGAGCGGATGTCCTGTAGGTCACCTTGTATCTCATGACAAAAGCTTATGGCGGTCGGTCGCGTGAGGGTGCGTTCCCGGTAGCGCGGCGACCAGGGGTAGGGCTGGCTAACGCCGACGCCCGAGCGTCCGTTGCCGTCCACCCGGACGCGGTTACGCCAACCGCCGTCGTCATGACGGTTGTTCGGGGGGAGGCGGCCCGTCCGCCCCCGCGTAGTGGCACGCCCCGAGCGTCCCGGTGCAGGCGAGGGAAGGCGGCGGGCGAGGCACCCCCTGACGTTGCAACACTGCGGCCACCGTCTCTCGGCGTATGCCGATCCGGCGTTTGCTCAGGTCATCGTGGGATCCTCCGCCAGAAAGCCCGCGGCAGCAATCGCATGGCGAAGAATATCGGCTGGAGAGCCCACGGGATCCATACGATGCCCGTCCGTCGACGCAATCCTTCGACGACTGCGTCGGCGACCTGTTTCGGCGTGCTCGACATCGGCGCCGGACGCATACCCTCGGTCATTCGCCCGATCACGAACCCCGGCCGCGCCAGCAGCAGATGTACACCGGTGCCGTGGAGCGCATCTGCGAGCCCACTGGCGAAGCCGTCGAGGCCGGCCTTCGCCGAGCCGTACACGTAGTTCGCCCGCCGGACACGAGCGCCCGCTACGGAACTGAAGACGACGATGTGCCCGTTTCCCTGAGCGCGAAGCAGATTGGCCAACGTTGTCAGAACGCCGACCTGTGCGACGTAATCGGTGTGCACGATTTCGACGGCGTGCACTGGATCCTGTTCGGCTCGAGACTGATCACCGAGAATGCCGAAGGCGAGAACGGCGACCCCAATCGGCCCGTGCGTGTCGGCTATCCCCGCCAGCAACCCCGCGTGCCTGTCTGTTTCGTCAGCGTCGAAGTCGACGCAATGCACGTCTGACGCACCCGAATCCAGCATGACTTGCCGTTCGGCATCGAGCTCAGCACTCCGCCTGGCAGCGAGAATCAGCACCCGCCCGTCGCCGATCTGGCGTGCGATCTCGAGCCCGATCTCACTGCGTCCACCCAGCAACAACACACATCCTGGGGCGAGGTCCTGCGTGTTCACAGCCATGGGTCCAGTCTGCTCGACTGGCGTTGGGGTCGTGGGCGCTCTACCGCGAGATGCGATCCGGATCGCGCCCTGGACCCTCGGGCTCTCTGTATCTCGCACCGATTACATCTCTGTATCTCGCACCGTTTACATTTGAAGGTCTGTAGCGTCAAAATTAGACATGAAAGCAACCAATCTCGCCAATCTCTATGGGCTCCCGCTTGTCGAATGGCGCCGCATAGAAACCCGCCTCGAACAAGGCTTCACCCAGGCACCCGAATCCGGTGGCCCCAATCGTCATACATGCTGGTTGGCGACGATCAACCAGGATGGAAGCCCTCACGTCACAGGGGTCGGGGCCCTCTGGGTCGATGGCGCATTCTGGTTCGAGACCGGTGCGAAGACGCGAAAGGGCAAGAATCTTGCCCGTGATCCGCGCTGCACGCTGAGCGTCGCTGCCCACGAGTTCGACCTGGTCGTGGAGGGAACAGCCCTCATGGTCACCGACCCCCCGACGGTCTCGGCCATGGCTGATCGGTGGGTGGCGGCGGGCTGGCCGGCTCGGGTTGACGATACGGGCGTGGCCCTTACCGCCGAGTTCAGCGCCCCATCGGCTGGGCCGCCGCCGTGGTTCGTGTACCGCCTTGCCCCGGACACATCCACGGCACTCGTCACCGTCGAACCGGGTGGTGCGACGCAGTGGCGGAACGAGTAGACGATGAGGCCCCGACCGATGAGTTCGGACGATGGGAGCCGTCTCTGTGGACATGCGAGAACAGATCACGTCCCCGGTGGCCCGCCTCCCTCGTCCGTCGACCGCATCATCGGAGCTGCTCCCCAACGGGAACGCCATCCACACCGAGGCGTTGGTTCGCCATTTCGAGGGCGTCAACGCGGTCGACGGGGTCGACCTGCAGATCCCGGCGGGGGAGATCTACGGGTTTCTGGGGCCCAACGGAGCGGGCAAGTCGACGATGGTGCGCATGCTGTGCACGTTGTTGGCACCAACTGGTGGCCGGGCCCTGGTGGCCGGATATGACGTCGCCGCCCAGCCGGGACAGGTTCGGCTCCGAATAGGGGTCGCTTTACAAGAGGCCGCGCTGGACCCAAAGCAGACCGGTACTGAGCTGCTCCACCTCCAGGGTCGGCTCTATGGCTTGTCGAGCCGGGACGTAGGTCGTCGCGCCGCCGAGTTGGCTGAGGTCATGGACGTAGGTGATTTTCTCGACCGCATGATCGGCACGTACTCGGGCGGGATGAAGCGTCGCCTCGACCTGGCCGCCGCGCTGATCCACAACCCCGAGATCCTGTTCCTCGACGAGCCGACCACGGGACTTGATCCGGTCAGCAGGGTACAGGTGTGGTCCGAGGTCCGCCGACTCAACGACCAACTGGGCATGACGATCTTCCTCACCACGCAGTACCTCGAAGAGGCTGACGAGCTGGCCCATCGAGTCGGCATCATCGACAATGGCCGGATCGTGGCTGAGGGCACTCCGGACGATCTGAAGAAGTCGGTTGGTTCCGATGTCATCGTCGCCCGGGTGGAGGGTGATGCTGAACGGGTCCGTTCGGTGGTGGAGGAAGTACCCGGCGTGCTCGGGGTCGAGTCCCACGGCAGCGAGCTGGTCATCGCCACCGGCAGCGGTTCGGCCACCGTCAGCCCGGTGGCCGTCGCCCTGGCCGCCAGTGAGGTGGCCGTGCGTGAACTGACGCTGCGCACGCCCACCCTTGACGATGTGTTCCTCGAGCTGACCGGCACGCACATCGAACGGACGAGCACCGAGGAGGATCAGTCATGACCGCGGTCACCGACGTCATCGACTTCCATTCGCCTGATGAGACGATTCGGGCTCGCCCGGCCGGATTCCCCCACGATCTTGCCTCCATCGCCGGCCGGGCGCTCCGTGCTGTGCCCCGCGACGTCATGGTGGTTGTCCCGCCGATTTTCATCGCACTGTTCTTCTTCATTGTGAACATCGCCACCCTGAAGAAGGTGACTTCCAGCATCCCCGGCTTCAACTACACCTCCTTCGAGATGGCGACGGCGATCCTTCTCGGAGTGACCGGTGTCTCGCGTGCCCCAGCCCTCGTCCTCGACGTACAGACCAAGTACTTCGACCGCCTACTCCTGACCCCGGTGCGACGGACAGCAATCTTGCTCGGCCACATGGCGGCCGACATGGCGGTGGCGGCTGCCTTGACGATACCGATCCTGGTTCTGGGCTTCATCCTCGGCGTGCGGTTCCACGGTGGACCGCTCGGCGTCCTGTTGTTCATCCTGCTTGCTGCACTGTGGAGCTTGGCCTTTGCCGGATTCGGCTACGCCATTGCGCTCAAGACCGGCAACCCGGCGGCGGTGAACTCCACCTTCCTTCTGTTCTTCCCGTTCTTGTTCCTGACCTCTTCGTACGTGCCTCGCGACCAACTCTCGGGCTGGCTGAGCACGGTTGCCGGATTCAATCCTGTCACCTACCTATTGGGCGGACTGCGATCGCTGGAGATCGGAAATAGCTGGCAGTGGGCCCAGCTCGGCCAGGCGCTGCTGGCCATTGCCATCGTCGCGCTGATCAGCATGACCATGTGTTTTGCTGCCCTACGCGGGCGAATCAAACGGGGGTCAGCGTAGGAGCAACGGCTGGCCATCCGGTCACCCGCCCGTTCCTCAATACTCCTTGGTGCCGACTGCTCCTTGCGGAATTCGGTACTGCGCACTACTCCTTGCCGCGCATCCCGAGCATCCGGAGCAGGAACGTACCGGCTCGCCCCGGTTTGCCTGGATGTCTGTGGTCCGAGCCATGCCCGAAGCGGCCGGATCCCGATTCACTGGTACCGCCGAGACCGGGAAGGGGCAGGCTGTTGGGTTCCTCGTACTTGGGCACTTTGGCCAGCGGATGTCGTGGTTTGCGCGGCTTGTCCCCTGAAGATCCCATCACCACATCATGCCTGACGAACGACATTATTCGAAAGGGGAGCACCGGCGACTCCGGATTCCGATCGAGCCGGTGGCAGGTCTACGCTCAGTGCGACGTGTCCGGGAGATGCCCGGACAGATCCAGGGGAATCGCATGGCAGAGGAAATCAAGCTCGACGGACATCATCGGGCAACGGTAGAGAAGATCTTTCGACATCCGGCCAGTCACAACATCCAGTGGCACGACGTGCTCTCGTTGCTGGAGAGCGTGGCCGAAGTCACCGAGCGGCACGGCGCCAAGTACAAGGTGACGCTGGGGCCGGAGACCGAGACGCTGGAGGCCCCCAAAGGGTCCGATATCGACGAGCAGATGGTGATCGACCTGCGTCGCATGCTCAAAGGAGCCGGCATCGTCCCTGAGACGGAATAGGGCACAGTAGGGTCATTGTGCCCATCGGCTCTCGGCAGGTCGCCTCCCTACGCACCGGCTCGGTCTTCGCCGGGGAAGGCGCGCTCAGGAGGGCTCGTTTGCTGGCCGAGGCGACGGTCCTCGGTGCTGTCGCCTCTGCCTGACCCGTTCGTTGTGCGGTTCGCGACGAAGGCACGCGACGAAACTGAGATCAGATGACGTCGGCCAGCCGGTCGAGCGAGTCCATGGGGTCCGTGGTGGTGGCCGTGAAGACCAGATCGTCGACGCCGGCCTCCTCGAAACGAGCGATGGTGGTCCGGATCGCCTCCGGAGAGGTTGGGGTACTTCCCGACAGTGCCTCATCGACAGTGGCTTGTGAGTACCCGTAGTACTTGGCCACGTGAGCCTCATACGACTCGCGAGCGTTAGGTCCCAGGGAGAAATGGGTGGCGGCGATCAGGCGCGGTCTGCCCTCTCGTCCTGCCTCTTCCCACGCTCGCAGCATGATCTGGTACCGCCCCAGGTGCTCCTCGGGGTCAGTTGAGAAGCTGAAGCTGCGGATGCCATCGGCTAGTCGCCCGGCGCGCTCGAGGCCAGCAGGAGCGAAGGCGCCGATGATGAGCTCCGGACCTCCTGGCGTGAACGGTGTCGGCCCTACCGGCTCGGTCCCGTCAAACGGAGGCAGACCCTGCCAGATGCGCCGCATGGCAATGAGTTGCTCTTCGAATCGAGGGCCACGGCGAGCCCACTCCTCGGGGGCAACGGCGAAGTCGCTCTCTCGGCCGCCAAGGCCGAGACCGAAGCTGAACCTGCCCTCGGACAGCCGGTCGAGCGTGGCCGCCTGTTGGGCCGTGACGCCTACCTTGTGGTACGGAAGGCACAGCACTGACGTCAAGAGCCGAATGCGGGAGGTGACCGCGGCGGCGAACGTGAGGGCAATCAGCGGGTCATTGCTGTCAAAGGTGAGTCGCTGGCCCAGGCTGACGCTGTCATAGGGCCCGTCCTCGACTCTCTGCACGAAGGATGTCAGGTCCTCTCGTGAGAGCGCCTTCATGGGCAGGCCCACTCCGATCTTCATATTTCCCCCTCATCGGTCTTGAGCTGGGCAACCACTTCGGCCGGGTCTGCCGGCCCGACGATAATGCCCGGTGCCCCGAGCCTCGTGCTGGACAGTGTCGAGGTTATAGCAGTCGGAATTCCCAGGAGTTCGGTGCGGCGTATCGAGGCAGGATCGGCGCTGCATATCGAGCCTGGACCAGCGCTTCGCGTTGACCCTGCACCGGCACGCACAACGTGGGAGCCTGTAAGCGGTGTTCGAACGCTTCACCGAACGTGCTCGCAGGGTCCTCGTCCTGGCCCAGGAGGAGGCGCGCCTCCTCGACCACGGTTTCATCGGGACCGAGCACATACTGCTCGGTCTGATCCAGGAGGCCGATGGGATCGCCGCCCAGGCCCTTCGGGAGCTCGACATCTCACTCAAGGCGGCACAGGCGAAGGTCGTAGAGACGGTTGGGGCACAGGTCACATCTGCGTCGGGGTCCCCTCCGTTCACTCCGCGAGCCAAAAAGGTCCTTGAACTGGCACTTAGAGAGGCCCTTCAACTCGGACACAGTTACATCGGTACGGAGCACCTCCTGCTCGGCGTGGTCAGGGAGGGGGAGGGCGTGGGAGCCCAGGTCCTCATAAGCCTGGGCGCAGATCTGTCCGCGGTGCGCCAGCACGTGATTCGCCTCCTGGCCGAGGCGCACGGTGTTGTGCCTTCCGGCGTCGACGCGGGCACTTCTCGCCGGCCCAGGGCGACAGGGTTTAGACGCACGGCCCTTGTCGCCTGCTCGTTCTGCGGACTCGCACCGCCTGAATCCGGTCAACTCATAGCGGGGGACAACGCTTTCATCTGTGAGCGGTGCGTGGGACAGTGGTTCGGCCGTCTCGAGGTCGGCCCCACGCAGCACCGACCGATCGTCTCCCATTTCGCTGACACCCCGCCCGCCAACCCTTCGACCGAGCGTCCTGGCGCTCCTTCACCCGGGGACCCCGAGGCCCCTTCATCCGGGGACCCCGAAACATCGTTCGAGCCGGATTGAACCCGGACGGGCCTACGATTCCGGCATGACGACCCTCCCCGACGTGGTCGACATCGGTCGCCAGGACGGGTTCTTGGCTGTCGTGTCGACCCTACGCTCAGACGCCACCATCCAATCCTCAGTCGTCAATGCCGGCGTCTTGGCCCACCCAATCAGCGGTGACGATGTCGTCGGGTTTGCCACGTATGGAAAGACGAAGCTGGCCAACCTTCGGGTCCGACCACAGCTGAGCATCACCTTTAGGGCCGGGTGGAGGTGGGCGACGGTCGAGGGTGAGGCCGAGTTGCTTGGACCGGACGACCCGAAGCCGGGACTCGACGGCGAGGGACTTCGCCTGCTGTTGCGGGACGTGTTCACGGCTGCCGGGGGCACTCACGGCGACTGGGATGCCTACGATCGGACCATGGCCGAGCAGAGACGGACGGCCGTGCTTGTAAGGCCCTCGAGGCTCTACAGCAACTGATATGGCTTTCATGAGATGAGCCAGTGCCTTTCTCGACTGGGGCGTCTCATTCATGGGTGCATCGAATGGTAAAGGCGGGGCATGGCGTGGTGGACAACCTCTCGACCGACAACTAACTTCACGAGCGAAGTGCTCCCTCTTCGTATCGGACCGAGCGCTGTCTGCGATCAACCTACAAGCAAGACCCGAGGAGCTCTCATGTCGAATCTGCCGCCGCCGCCCGGATCTCCACCGCCGCCGCCCGGGTCCGTGCCCTCACCCGACGACCCCGGTGCAGTCGACGCTGCGACACCGGTAGCCCATCGAGTGATCGGCACCGTCATGCCGGTGTTGCAGGTCGACCTCAACCCGGGCCAGAGCGTCATCTCGCCTGGCGGCGAGCTCTCGTGGATGACATCGTCGATTCAGCTGACGACCTCAACGTCGGGAGCCGGATCCAAGGGAGTATTCGGCGCGCTCAAGCGAACGGTGGCCGGCGGCGGTCTCTTCCTCACCCAGTATGCGGCCGAGGGCGCCCCGGGTACCATCTCCTTTGCGGCCAAGCTCCCCGGTGAGATCCGTCCGGTTGCCATTGCGCCGGACCGTGAATACCTCGTGCACCGACACGGCTTCCTCGCCGCCACGTCGGGGGTGAACGTTTCCATCGGGTTTCAGCAGAAGCTCGGGGCTGGGATCTTCTGGGGTAGCGGCTTCATCCTGCAACGCGTGACCGGCCAGGGCACGACATGGATCGCGCTCTCCGGGGAGCTGGTCGAATACCACCTCGCTCCGGGAGAAAACCTGCGCGTCATCCCTGGCCACGTCGGGCTGTTCGACGCCAACATGAGCTTCGAGATCAAGATGGTGAAAGGCGTAAAGAACCTGCTCTTCGGGGCCGACTCGTTGTTCCTGGCCTCGCTCACCGGACCGGGAATGGTGTGGCTGCAGACAATGCCGATCTCAAACCTTGCCCACGCCATCGCTCCATATCTCCCTCAGAACGAGAACTCAGAAAAAAGCACGGGCAGCTCGATCATTGGTGGTCTGCTCAACAACTGACCGTCGATCAGCTGGGGTCACGAGAGCCAATCGATCTCCACGCGTCGATGTCGTCGATGTCTTCGAGGGGATCGTCGTTGCACTCGCAGCCGAGCGACTGGCCGAGGCATGCCGGACACCTCTCAACACAACAACCCGGATGATGCACTCCTCCGGGCGGCGTTGCGCAGTCGCCGCACTGGAAGGTGATGTTCTCATGGCGCCACTCGGGCTCATCCGCCCAACGGATGGGTCGGTAGCCCACGCCGCCGATCCTGATACGAAGGGTCGGGCTGCAGCTGATCCCTTGGGTCATCTCGCCGCCGCAAGTCTTACAGATCGCCATGTCTAACCTCCTTGCCTAGATGCCTACGTATGGTCGCATCCGGCTCTGACACCGGGTGTGAGCGGCCGTCACGGCCCCGGGCTTCGTCAAGAGGATTCCGAAATCTCTTCCATCGGCGGCCCGAGTTCACCCGCTATCAAGGCACGAAATCGGGCACTACCGAGCACGAACCAGCACCCCAAGAAGTGTCACACCGGCATGCTGAACTGGGTCCATGGAGCACCACTCCCTGACCGCCGTGAGCGGCCTGACCAAGGACATCGACCGCCTCGTAGGACCGGATCCGTCGACCTTCGCCGATGCGGAGTCGATGGAAGCCCTCATGTGCCAGTTCGCCCGCCTCGAAGCGGTGATCACCCAAGCGGCGGCTGCCTTCGACGCCTCGGACGAGTGGGCGGCCGACGGAGCCAAGTCCGCAGCCGCGTGGCTGGCCCGCCGGTGCCGATTGCCCGTGAGCCAGGTCCGGCGGGTGGTGCATCGAGGCCGAGCGCTCCGCCATCTGCCCGCGTGCTCGGAGGCCTGGAAGGACGGGTCGATCAACGGCGCCCACGTGGACAGGCTCGACGCCGTGCGCAGGGACTCGACCGAAGAGCAGTTGGAGAGGGACGAGCAGGTCCTCGTCGACGAAGCGAAGAACCTCCGTTTCGACCAGTTCGCCAAGATGGTGGCGTACTGGGACCAACACGCTGACCCCGACGGGACCGACGAGTGCGCCGAACAGCGGTCCGCCCGGCGAGACGTCTATCTGGAGCAAAGCTTCCAGGGGGTGTGGTTGGGCAAAATGACGCTCGACCCGGTCTCGGGCGCCATCGTGTCCAACGAGCTCTGCCGCATCGAGCGCGAACTGTTCGAAGCGGACTGGGCCGAGGCTCGCGAGAGGCTCGGCCGAGAGCCCACCGGCGGTGAGCTGTCCCGCACCCCGGGCCAGCGAAAGTCCGATGCCCTGGTGGAAATGGCCACCCGCTCGGGGACCGCTCCGGAGAACGGGCGCCGGCCGGCGCCGCTCTTCAGCGTCTTCGTGGACTACGAATGCCTGCACGGAAGGATCTGCCAGCTGGCCCAGGGTACGGTGGTCGCACCGGGATCACTCGTCCCCTGGCTGGATGAGGCCTTGATCGAGCGGGCCGTGTTCGGACCTGACGCTCGCGTCGAGATCGGCGCCACGTCCCGCCTGTTCACCGGGGCCACCCGCAGGGCCATCGAGCTGCGGGACCGAGAGTGCACCCATCCCTACTGCGACCTACCGGCCGACCGCTGCCAGGTGGACCACATCCTCCCCTACGCGAGCGGTGGTCCCACCACCCAGGAAAATGGGCGGCTCCTCTGTGGCTACCACAATCGGCTGCGGAACCAGCGCCCGCCACCCGATCGGTAGCAAGTCACCGACGGCCGGCGTCGAACATGTGCGGCCGTCAACCCTGAACGGACACTTGGACCAACTGGGTATTCCTCAGCTGGGCTGGCCTCCGAAGAGCTGCTCGAAGATTCCGTCTACGCCCGCGCCATGCAGCGTCATGCCGCCGTCGATGACGAGGTTTTGCCCTGTCACGAACCGCGCCAGGTCCGAGCACAAGAACACCACCACATCGGCCACGTCCTCGGGCTCTCCGACCCGACCCATCGGTGTTGTTCGCTCATAGCGGGCCTCCTCGTGAGGAAAGACCTCCAAGAGTGGTTCGGTCAGCTTTGTGCGGATCATTCCCGGTGAGATGGCATTCACCCGGATGGAGGGTCCGTACTCCAACGCAGCTGACGCCGTCATCGCAGCCACGCCCGCCTTGGCTGCGGCGTAAGGCGCCTCACCGGCCGCCGGCCTGGTTCCGCTGATCGAGGCGGTACTGACAATCGCACCGCCACCTGCTGCCCTGATGTGGGGAATAGCCGCCCGAAACCCCAAGTAGACACCGGTCAGGTTGACGCGGATCAGACGGTCCCACTCGTCGGGCGCCCACTCGTGCAGAGGGGCCATGCTGCCGACGCCGGCATTGTTGAAGAGGGTGGTGATCCCCCCCATTGCCGACGCCGCCTGGTCGACGGCGCTCTGCACCGCGTCCGGGTCGGTGACGTCGACCACGTGGCCCGTGCCTCCGATCTCGGCAGCCACCGCTTTGGCGGAAGCCTCGTCGATGTCGAGCACCGCGACTGTCGCGCCCTCGTTTGCCATCCGCCGACAGGTGGCACGACCGATCCCGGACCCGCCGCCTGTGACCACTGCTCTTTGTCCCTCGAGAAGCCCCATCGTCGGCCAGCTTGGCATGCGGGAGGCCGGCGTGCCGAGCCTGTTCTTGTCAGGGCAAGCCGGTTCCCGATCGGGGCCGAGGCGTTCCGATCAGGAGAGCAGCACCTCGATGGCCATGTCCCGGCCGGCCAGGTCCATCATTTCGTTGTCCTCGGCGTAACGCAGGCCTTGGATGTTGAACAGGCTCACTGTTTCGGTTCGGACCGGATACGGCCCCCAGTGCCAGGTGCCGCGGTCCAGCACCAGTGCTTGGAGCGGCTCGATGCCGAACACCCCCACCAGATCGGCGTCCTCCGGGTCGTCGAACCCGAGGCCCTTCGGGGCCACGGCGATCACGCACCGATGATCCAGGGGCATGATCACCTGGGTGTGGGTCGAGTGCCGGTAGAGCATCTCGCACAGCAGGCCGCCGGGGAACGCCGGCACCTCGGACCGGGCGTGCCCGATGATGTTGACGTGGGGATCCTCCCACTCGTACGCCAGCCGGTGGATGCCGTCCCGGGGGTCGGTGTCCTCCACCGGCAGCCAGCCGAACGGAGCCCAGGCCTCCTCGGTGAGTGCTTCGGGACCTCGCCGCCGTATCCCACATTCCGGTTCTCCCACCGGACCCCCCTTCCTATGGCTCGTGTCGATCTAATCTGACACGGATAGCAGCCTACGGAATCGCCAGGGTGGACAACGGAATCACCCGGGAGGACCCGAGGATGCTCAGGGTGGACGACAGAGGGGAACGACCATGGATGTGCGGAGCATCGAGGATGTAGCGCCGATCGTCGAGCACAACGGCACGGTGCCGGTGTGGTGGATGGTTGCATCTCGAGAGATGAAGGACGCCACCGATGGCGGCTTCCTCGAGCTGGTGAACGAGTTCGAGGTTGCCGGCGGCGGAGCCGTCGAGCCCCACTCCCATCCGACCCACGAGTTCTATTACGTCCTCAACGGGCGGGGAACGATGACCATCGAGGGAGAGGACCGCGAGATCGCCCAGGGCGACCTGGTCTACATCCCGCCCGATGCCGTGCACACCCTCCGGCCGGTGAGCGACCATGCCCCGATTCACTGCTTCTGCTTCGCCATCGGGGTCAAAGGTTCGGGTCCCGTCGACTACACCAACCACTGACGTGGCCGACGTGCTCGTTACCCGCCGGCTCCCCGAGGGCAGCTTCGATCCTCTGGTCCAGGCCGGCCACACTGTGATCCAGAACGAGTCGGACGACCGGTACAGCACCGAGGAGCTGGCCAAGATGGTCCCCGGGTTCGAGGGCGTCCTTTGCGTCCTTACCGACCGCATCGATGAGACGGTGATCCGCGCCGGTGCGGCGGGGCGGCTGAAGGTGATCGGCAATGCCGCAGTGGGCTACGACAATGTGGACGTGACGGCCGCCCGATCCTTGGGGATCGCCGTCTGCAATACGCCAGGGGTGCTCGACAAGACCACCGCCGATTTGGCGTTCTTGTTGATATTGGCAGCCAGCCGGCTGGCTGCCGACGCCGAGCGGAGCCTGCGGGCCGGCCAGTGGGGGGAATGGGGGTTCATGGACTACCTGTCCAGAGACGTCCATGGAGCCGTGCTCGGCCTGGTCGGCTACGGCCGCATTGCCCGTGAGGTGGCTCGCAGGGGCCTGGGGTTCGACATGGAGGTGCTGCACCACAGCCGGACCGACACCAGGCTCCCCGGGTACAGGGCCGAGTTAGACGAGCTGCTTGCTGTGGCCGACGTGGTCAGCCTCCACGTCCCGCTGACCGATTCGACCCGTCATCTCATCGGCGCTCGGGAGCTGGCCCTGATGAAGCCCACCGCTGTTCTCGTCAACACGGCCCGAGGTCCGGTGGTCGACGAGGATGCATTGGCCGATGCGCTCGAGGCGGACCGCCTCTTTGCCGCCGGACTCGATGTCTATGACGGCGAACCAACGGTCAACCCGCGTCTGCTGGCCGCACCTCGGACAGTGCTGCTACCCCACATCGGGAGCGCCACGACCGAGACGCGCGTCCGCATGGCTCAGTTGGCCGCCCAGGGCGTGTGCGACGTGCTGGCCGGCCGGACTCCGCCCAACCTGGTCCCCGGCTGAGCGGGCGCCGACGTCTGGTAGGCGCCCCGCGATCGGGGGTTCGGGGATTCGAGGATTCAGCCTTCGACGATGGGGGACGTGTCCAGCTCGAGGAGCTCAACGGTGGTCCGGCCCTCCCGCAGGGCGGTGAACAGCCCCTCTTCCTTCTCGGCACGGGCCTGACCGGCGGCGATGACCACGTCGAGCCGCTCGCCGGGAATCACCACCACGCCATCGGCGTCGGCGACCACCCAATCACCGGCCGTCACCGGCACCCCGCCGACCTCCACCGGTGAGCCGTTCGTGCCTGGCAGTTCCTTCGTCGCTCCCCGGAGGACGACCATGGTGGCAAAGACCGGGAACCGGTGCGCCTCCAGTGCGGCCAGGTCCCGCACGCCCCCGTCGATCACCAGCCCGGCCAGACCCCGCGCTTCGGCCCCGGTGGTGAGGACTTCGCCCCAGTACCCGCGCTCCGGCGTTGTGCTGGCGTCGATCACCAGCACGCTGCCCTCTGGTGCCCGGGTGACGGCGGCGTGGATGGCCAGGTTGTCCGCCGGCGAGCAGCGCACCGGGTAGGCCGGCGCGGCCACGGCCGCCCCTGGCCACGCGGCGGCCAGGCGATGATGCATCGGCAACGCCCCCGATTCACCGAGGGTCGCCGCCCCCAGTGCCAGCAACGTTGACCTCGTCGTCGCGTCATCCATGTCGCCGTCCTCCTCGTACCGTCGGTGCCGGGCACACGATAGGGGAGAGACCCACGGGACCGAGAACTGGGGTGTCGTTGTCGGCAGGTGGCGCCTGGGGCAATGAGGCCCACGAGTCCGATGCGAGCTCAGGGCTCGCTCACGACTGGCGGAGTGCCTCCAGGACCGATTCGAGTGTGGACGGGTCGGCCTCGGCCTGCTCGTGGCGATCAGGCCGAGCGAATAGGTCGGCGGCGGCGAGGTGGAAACCATCGGGTAGCCCGACGGATCGAAAGGTGGCGGCAATCTCCTCCATCTCGCCTACCCAACGCCATCCTTTGGTCGCGGCTTGTTGACCCGCAGCGAGACTGCGCTGCTCGAGCTCGGGCATCGAGGTGTGCCACTCGTCCAAGAGCGGCTCTTCGACGCCTTCGGCGACGGCCAGAGCCCGAATTGCCAACAGCAGGGCGGTCGTGCCCTTCGTCCAGGCTGCAAAGCACATCTTGATCGCCGAGGCCGCCGTCTGATCCTCCGACAGCACCCGGGCATCGACCGTCGTCCCCGCAAACACACCGCCCATCTCGAGGGCTGCGGGACCCGAGAGGTAGAGGCGGGTCCCGTACGTTGGCGTGGGTGGGTTGCCGATGATGCCGCCGTCGACGTAGCGGCCTCCGCCGCCCTCGATCACATTCGCCACACGTCGCGCCGTGGCCGGAGCGATGGCATTGGCATCGAGGTACACGCCGCTGAAGCCGGCCACGGCGTTGGCCACCTGCACGGCGTGGGTGGGCGGACAGATGGACATGATGAGCTGGCAACGGTCGATCAGTGCCTCCACTGTGCCCAGGTCGACAAGGTTCGCCGTCGCGGCCCGGTGTGCCGACGCCGAACTGCGACCGGCCGAGGCCCAGGTCACGGTGTATCCCGCCTCGACCAGGGCAGCACCGACGCCGGCTCCCATTTCGCCTGGATGCAACAGCCCGATCGTATCGACGGCCATGTGCGCTCCTTTGTCGTCTCGTCGCCGGATTCCCGTGACGGTGTGGTCAGGGTCCATCATGGTCGTGATCAGGTCGTGATCAGGGGGCCATCATGGTGTGGTCACGCTCCATAGCAATGTGGCCACGGGGCCAGCATGGTCGTTCCATGAGCCTGTGGTCCTACGCCACCCGATTGTCCGGTATGCCCTGTCCCACCAGTTCGAACGCCTGCCACATCGACGCGTACTCCCCGTCCAGCGCGAGCAGCTCATCATGGCTCCCTATTTCGGCGATCCGGCCGCCGTCGAGGACGACGATCCGGTCGGCAGCGCGCGCCGTCTGGAGGCGGTGGGCGATGACGACGGTGGTCCTGCCGTGCGATACCTGCTGCATGGCCGCCGCCAC
>DASXMT010000158.1:0-4406 GCA_036495505.1 Acidimicrobiales bacterium
ATGTACTCCCGTAGCGGGGCTGCATCTTCGGTGTCCAGGTTCACGAAGATTAACCCTTCCCAGACGTCGACCCGCACGTCGACCAAGCCGTAGTCAGCTTTATCGAGATCGAAGAATTCGGACTCCTGCTGCACGAAGGTCAGGTCGCCCTCGAGGGAATACCGCCAGCCGTGGTACTTGCAGGTGAAGCTGCGGCAGGTACCGCTCGTCTCCTCTTGCGGGAAGTCCTTCCAGACGAGCTTGTTGCCGCGATGGCGGCAGATGTTTTGGTACGCACGCACCTCGTTGTCGGCGGCTCGGACGATGATGACTGAAGTGCCGGCGGCGTCGAGCTCCCTGGTGAAATAGCGGCCAACCCGTGGGATCTGCTCGAGCCGGCCGACGTTCAACCAGGTACGGCCGAAGATGGCTTTGCGCTCGAGTTCGTAGTGCTGGGGCGAGATCGAGTCCTCGTATGAGACAGGACCAGTTCCGAGTTCGGGGTAGTGCTCCGTCCAGCTGCCCTCTGCCGGCTTTTTGAAGTGCGCCATAGCTGGTTCTCCGATCGAGTCAAACGCGACGGGTGGATGGTATCAGCAATTCTCCGTGAGCGAGAATATCATTCACACTGAATCCCACTCAATCCAGAGGCAGGTAGTTGCAGGTCAGGACGACGACATCCTGAACCGTCGGCGCCGAGCCTCGGGGACGGAAATATCTCTCTCAGTGTCAGTCACACTTGTTTTCGTGTTTGGCAAGCAATACTCTGGCGGCTGGCAGAAACTTGATCCAATAATCGGCAACATCGGTTCTCTGCCGGTGCAGTCGAACATTTTCATCAATGTCAGGGTTTGAGGGGGACAAATGAAGCGTGCACGGCTCGTGAGGGTCCTGGTGGCACTGGCCACCATGGCCGGTCTGTTTACCGCCGCAGTGGGGACTCTGACCACTCCGGCATCGGCGGCCGGATCGCCGATCACCATCACCTACGTGAGTTCGTTGACCGGCCCCGCGGCCTCGCAGTACAAGGACTCGCAGCTCGGATTCCAAGCCCGCATCGACCTGCAGAACGCCAAGGGCGGCGTGAACGGGCACAAGCTCGTCGGCGTGGTGATCGACGACGGCACCAGTCCCACCAACGTGGTGACGGGTGTCCAGAACGCTCTCTCGAAAGGGTCGATCGGCATCGTCGCCAATAGCCCCGTGTTCTTCGAGGCGGCTAAGTACGCCCAGCAGGCAGGTGTGCCGGTCACAGGGGCGTACACCGATGGACCCGAATGGGGTGAGCAGCCCAACACCAACATGTTCGCTTCGGACCGGGGCAGCGAGAACCCGAAGAGCCCCGTCAACACATTGATCGGCAAGTTCCTGCGGGCGCACGGGGGTACCGTTGTTGGCACCTACGGGTACGGCGTCTCACCGCAGTCGGCCGCCTCCGCCAAGGGTAACGCCCAGTCGTTCAAACTGGCTGGGGGGAAAGTCGGGGTTCTCGACACCTCCGTCCCCTTCGGTTCTGTCGCCTTCACCACCCAGGCCCTGGTGGCCAAGAGCAAAGCAGTGAACGCTTTGGTGCCCAGCCTCGACGACAACTCGAACTATGCCCTGGCCACGGCGCTCACCCAAGCCGGGGTCAAGCTCAAGGCGGTCCTCTACGCCACCGGTTATGAGCCGGCCGTCATCGGATCCCCGGTGTGGCAGGCGCTGCAGGGAAGCTACTTCATGGCGCTGTTTCGCCCCTTTTCGCTGCCCAACGCAGGTACCGTCCAGATGAGCAGCGCCATGCAGAAGTATGCCCACTTCACGAAGAATCAGTTTCCGACGTTCTCTCAGTATGAGGCGTGGCTCGGTGCCGATCTCATGATCAAGGGCATCCAGCTATCCGGTTCGGATCCAACCTCGGCCAAGGTCATCAAGAATCTCCGGAGTATCAAGTCGTACAACGGCAACGGGCTCCTGCCGATGCCGATCAACTATTCGACGGTCTTCGGTCACGACATCGCTGAATGCGTCTGGATCATGAAAGCAGAGAAGTCGGGCTTTACCCCGATCTCGGCCCAGACAACCTGTGGGGTCGACGTCCCGGGAACGTCAACGGCGTCGGGCTCATAGTCAGGCTCAACCGATTGAGCGTCACCCTGGCCCCCTACGGTGCCACCAAGGCCTGATCTCATTCTGGCCGAAGGCCGACGAGCCAACCGGTGGTTCACCATTCGGACGGTCAGGCGACGCGACGTGGTACTGGCGATGAGTCAGGGCTCCGCTGCCATCGACGAATAGCGGTCAGGATGTCCTGCCGGTACTCCTGGCTGAGCCGAGCACCTTGCCTTCGACCGCGCCCGACGACAGCACGGTCCCGATGATCCCAAGGTCCACTCCCGATCGCTGTGCGAGCTGGCGTACCACGGTCACGTCCTTGAGCATCAGGTCCGATAGCCGATCCGCTACTGCGTCCGCCGACCCAATACCTGCGACGATGCTGAGGGCGCGGCTGGCGCCGCTGCCGTGTTGCAGGGCGCTCAGGATCGTCTTCTCCCCGATCCCCAGCGAGCCGGCAACCCGCACTGCGTCGATGGCCAGGCCCACGTGGGCCACGAACAGCGCGTTGTTCACCAGCTTGACCCGTTGACCATTGCCGAGCGGCCCGACGAACAGGATGGGGGATGCGTACGTCTCGAGCAGAGGGAGCATCTCCTCGAGAACCACTTCGTCGCCGCCCACCCAGAGGGTGAGCTCGCCTGCGGCGATGTCCTGTGGGCTTCCGGAAAGCGCAGCATCGAGCACCTTGATGCCCCTCTGTGCTCCCTCTTCGGCGATCAGCAGCGATGTTTCGGGATTGGAGGTCGTGTGCTGGATCAGCGTGGCGCCGGCGTTCATGCCGGCGATCGCGCCGTCGGGGCCGAGGCACACCGACCGCACCTGCTCGTCTGTCAGCACGACACAGCACACGGCGTCAGCATCACGCACCGTCGCTGCCACATTGTCGGCGCAGGTCAACCCGTCAGCTTCCGCTGCCCCTCTTGCCTCTGGCTGGCGCACCAAGGCGATGACGTCATGCCCACCGTCGACCAGGCGATCGACTATCGGGCGACCCATTGTGCCCACCCCGATGCATCCGATGTTCACCGTCTTCTCCTCGATCGAATCGACGCGCCAAAGACGTCACACACGCCGAGGTCCGAATTCTGTGAACCACCTCGCGGATTGCTTACTCAGCGCGGGCCGCTTCCAGTGCAGCGACGAACCGTTGTGCCACTTCGACAAGCTCCTTCCCGGCGCCATTGCCGAGCAAGGATGCCATCAACGCCACGTCTTTGGTGAGGGCCAGGTCCCCTGGGGTACCCACGATGCCGGACATCGAGCCAGCCCGCAACCGCACGCCGGAGGCGATGCATGCCGAACTGCTCCCCAACAAGACGTCGGCGAGGCCTACGGGGTCTACGCCGAGGGATTCACCCACCCTCATTGCATCGTCGGTCAGAGCAATCTGCGCCGAGAATAGGGAGTTGTTGATCAGCTTGGCCAACGAGCCCGTCCCCACACCGCCGAGGTACACCACGTGGTTGGACAGAGAGGCTAGGAGATCGGCGACATCGGCAAGCGCCTCGACGTCCCCTCCGATCATGATGGTCAGCTCGCCGATCACCGCCTTGGGGCTCCCACCGCTCACCGGCGCATCGAGGACCCGGAGGCCAAAGGTGGCTGCGTCCTCGGCGATCTTCTGCACCTCCGTGGGCGACACGGTGCTGTGCACGAGCACGACACTGCCTGCCTTGAGGGTTTCGACCAAGCCTTCGGGTCCGAACATGACCTCGCGTACCCCCGCCGCGTCAAACACGCAGATGCCGACGACGTCCGCCGCCGCGCCCATCTCGGCGGGAGTGGCCGCGATGGAGACCTCCGTGCCCGCAAACGGCTCGAGCGAGGACGGCCGACGGGCAAAGACCGTGAGGTCATGCCCCTCGGATTGAATCCGCTGGGCCATGGGCAAGCCCATGCTTCCGAGTCCGATAAATCCAACCTTCACCCGTGCCCTCCTTTCCGTTCCGCCCGGGGACCGTCGGGCCCCGGGCTGCTTGGAACCTGGCTCGCGTGGGCGCAGTTGTCCACTCGACCATAGATTTTCCCCTGTTGACCATCAGCGAGCAGGCAGCAGACCCTGGAGCTGGATCTTCCTCTCCATATCAAGCGCCACGAGCGGCTCCCTGCGGGCCGGGCGCCACCACACCGGGTCGGCGCCCTCCCATGCCTGACGACGCAACCGGCGCTTGTCGACCTTGACGCTGGCGAGCACCGGATGGGTGTCCATGACCCGAACGAAGCACGGAAGCCATTTCTGACTCAAATCGGAATGACCGTTTAGGAACCCGATCGAAGTCCTCGGCGCCGAAGGTCTCACCAGCACGAAGGTCGATGGCTGCCATCACCTG
>DASXMT010000159.1:0-3710 GCA_036495505.1 Acidimicrobiales bacterium
ACCGAAGCTCCGGGCGGTTCGGCGGCCAGCGCGTCCGCGCCGGGATCCGCCGCTGCCCCTTCCGGTCGCCGGACCCGGAGCCGAGCGCGGCGTCCCTCGCCGCGCCTGAGGCGGCCGGAACGGGCCGGGGCCGGTGGTTCCTCCTCGGGCACGAATCGATCGAAATCCGGGTCGCCGGGACGGGCATAGGGGTCGTGCTCGACATCCTGAGTTGCCCCACGACCCACGGCCTCGACCACATCGGTGACCGGGTCGATGGTGGTGTATCTCGGCGGCTCGCCTTGACCGGCTGAAGCCGGGGAGACCTGGCCATGCTGGCCCTGGTCCTCGTAGTCGTAGTCGAAGCCGGCCGGGGCGGGGGTCCCGCTGTCCCGGAGGTCGGCTACGGGTTCGCCGCTCAACCTGATCTGCGGCACCCGGGCGGTGTCGGAGGGGAGGTCGAACTCCCAGGGTCGGCGGACCGGATCGGGAGCATCGGTCTCATCGAGGGAGCCCAGGGCGGTCTCCTCGTTGGCGTACAGGTCTGGGTCGAACTGATCTTCGTGCGCCGTCCAATCGCTTTGCTCCTCCCGCCAGGTCGGTCCCGACCGGCTTCGCCAGTCGTCGCCGTCCTCGGTGTCGCGGGCCAGCACGGCGGGAACCTGGCCGGTCGGCGGCTCCGTCCAGTGCGGCAATCCCGAGACGTCGGGGGAGGGAGCGTCCTCCTCACCGGCGGTGTACGGCTCAACCGGTGCGTAGGGGTCCTGGGTCTGGTCACCGGCGGGCTGCACGGGCTCCTCAAAGAGCGGTGGCGGCGGCTGCGACGACCAGGGCACCGACCACGGTTCGGAATCGGCTTCGATGGGCTCTTCGGGCTCGATCGGTTCGCGTCGCCAGTCCGTCCCGAGCGGCTTCACGGCGCTGGGCGGCGAGCCCGAGCCCGCCGGTCGGACGTCGCCGCCCGGCTGGACGGTGTCCCCCGGTTGGATGGGATCGGCGCGGACAGCCGGGACCTGGCCGGTGGCTTCGCCAGCCGTCTCGGCCCCCACGATCCGGACGCGGCCGCTCCTGGGGCCGGTCGCAGGAAGGGTTTCGTCCTCGGTCTCGTCTTGCCGGTCGTCGCGGTCGTCCACGTCGGTTATTCCTCCCGGGCAGCGGCCGGAGCCGCCGTCCGTGTCAGATCTCGAGGAGCTCTTGCTCCTTGTGGGCCAGTAGCCGGTCGATTGCCGCTACCTGGTCGTGCGTGACCTTGTCGAGGTCCTTTTCCACCCGCTCGATCTCATCACTCGAGACGTCGCCGTCCTTTTCCAGCGCGTCGAGCTCGTGGCGGGCTGCTCGACGAAGGTTGCGGACGGTCACCCGCCCGTCTTCTGCCTTCTGCTTCACCACCTTGACCAGATCCTTCCGGCGCTCCTCGGTGGGCACGGGAAAGCCCAGCCGGATCACGTTCCCGTCATTGGAGGGCTGGATGCCGAGGTCGGACCCCTGCAGCGCCTTCTCGATGGCGCCCAGCGATCCCTTGTCATAGGGGGAGATGATCAACAGGCGAGCCTCGGGCACGCTGAAACCGGCAAGCTGGCGCAGCTCGGTCTCGGTGCCGTAGTAGTCGATCCTCAGGTGCTCCACCAGGGCCGGCGTGGCCCTCCCGGTACGCACCGATCCGAAGTCGGCCTGGGTGTGCTCGACCGCCTTCTCCATGCGCTCGCGCGCCTCGGCCACTACCAGGGCCGTGAGGTCATCATCCATTAGCGAACCAGCGTAGCGATGATGGTCGCCCCGTACCGTTTTTGCGTCCCCAACTGGGGATTCGAGCCGGGCGACGTGGGCTCACCTGACCAGGGTCCCGATGGTCTCGCCACCCAGGGCCTTGCGGATGTTTCCCGGTCCCATGAGGTCGAAGACCAGGATGGGAAGCCCGTTGTCCTTGCAAAAGGTGATGGCGGTCAGGTCCATGACCCGGAGGTCCTTGGACACGACCTCCATGAACGACACCTCGTCGTACTTGATGGCGGTCGGGTCGAGCTTGGGATCGGCGGTGTAGACCCCGTCGACCCCGCCGTGGGTGCCCTTGCACAGCAACTCGGCCTCGATCTCCGCAGCACGAAGGGCGGCCGAGGTGTCGGTGGTGAAGAAGGGATTGCCCATCCCGGCGGCGAAGACGACGATCCGGCCCTTCTCCAGGTGACGGATGGCCCGGCGACGGATATAGGGCTCCGCCACCTCGGCCATCTGCACGGCCGAAAGCACGCGGGTGGGCTGATCGTGGTGCTCCAACGCGTCCTGGAGGGCCAGAGCGTTGATCACCGTGCCCAACATGCCCATCGTGTCCGACGTGGCCCGGTCCATGCCCGCGCCTGCACCTGTGGTGCCCCGCCAGATGTTGCCCCCACCGACCATCACGGCCAGCTCCAAGTCGAGCTCGGCCCGGGCCCGGGCGATCTCGGCGGCGATGCGCTCCACCACTGAAGCGTCGATGGTCTCGTCGGAAGCGGACGAGGCCAACGCCTCCCCCGACATCTTCAAGACGATGCGCCGCCTGTCCCCCATGCGTTGTCTCTCAGTCGCCGATGACGACCTGGGCGAACCGGGTCACCACGGCCGAGCCGAGCAGTTGGGCGATGGTCTGCTTCTCGTCCCTGATGTACGCCTGGTCGACCAGCACGCGGTTCTTGTACCAGCCGTTGAGTCGGCCCTCGACGATCTTGGGCAGCGCCGCGTCGGGCTTACCCTCGTTGCGGGCGATCTCTTCGACCGTGGCCCGCTCGGCCTCGACCTCAGCGGCAGGCACCTCGTCCCGGGTGATGTAGCTGGGCCGGGTGAAGGCGATGTGGGCGGCGATGTCGTGGGCCAGCACCTCGTCGCCACCCCGCACGGCCACGATCACGGCGTTCACGCCGCGACCGGCTTGGAGGTGGAGGTAGGAGTCGACGGCCCCGTCGGCCTCGGCCTCGACACGGGCGACCTCACCGATCGAGATGTTCTCCTGCAACGTGGTCCGCAGCCGATCGATCTCGTCCTGGCGCCCGGACAGGGCGTCTACGCCCTTGGATGCCACCAGGTGCGCCAGCTCGTCGGCCAGATTGACGAAGTCGTCGGACTTGGCCACGAAGTCCGTCTCGGACTTCAGCTCCACGATGGCGGCGGCGTTCCCGTCCTTGCCCACGGCGACGGCTCCCTGGCTGGCCTCACGACCCGATCGCTTGTCGGCGCTGCCCAGGCCCTTGACCCGAAGCCATTTGGTCGCTTCGTCCATGTCGCCGCCGGTCTCTTCCAGCGCCTTCTTGGCGTCGAGCATGCCGGCGCCGGTGGCGCGGCGCAGAGCTTGGACGTCTTTGGCGGTGAACTCGGGCACGATCAGGCCTCCTCGGTGGCCGTAGGGGTTTCGTTGGATGACGCCACGGGCTCGGTGGGAGCAGCTGGGGCGGGTGCAGGTTGGGGCGCCCCCACCGAAGCTGCAGCCGATGCCGGGCCGTCAGCCGGCGGTGCCGCGGGAGCGGCGGGTGCTGAAGCCGGGCCGTCAGCCGGCGGTGCCGCGGGAGCGGCGGGTGCTGCTGCCGGGGCCGGTTGCGGTGCGGCCACGGGAGCGGGCGGCGGTGGGATCGGAGGTGCGGCCGGAGCAGTGGGTGCAGCGGGCGCGGCTGGGATTGGGGGTGCCACCGGAGCAGTGGGTGCCGCCGGAGCAGTGGGTGCCACCGGAGCAGTGGGTGCCGCCGGAGCAGCAGCTTCGACAG
>DASXMT010000160.1:0-3709 GCA_036495505.1 Acidimicrobiales bacterium
CTCGGTGTTGGAGTTGAGGATCAGCTCCTTGTCGCCCAGCTCGATGGCCGAATCGGTGCCTTTGAAGTCGAATCGGGTCGTCGCCTCGCGATTGGCTTGATCCACCGCGTTGCGGACTTCCTGCATGTCGACCTCGAAGACGATGTCGAAGGTTGGCATGAAGAAACAGTAGCGCCGCGCTTGGCAGTATCCTTCCACGTCTGCGGGTCGGTACCCAAGTGGCCAAAGGGAGCAGACTGTAAATCTGCCGGTTCTGCCTTCGAAGGTTCGAATCCTTCCCGGCCCACCGCACATCCTCCGCCAGCCGGTTGACACCGGCCGGCTGGCGGACGGTCAATCGGGATGGTGGACCAGGGAGGGTCCATCGGGATGGTGGACCAGGGAGGGTCCATCGGGATGGTGGACCAGGGAGGTCGTTCGGCGCGGTTGCCGATCACCTGATCGCCACAACCGGGAGCCTTCGTCCATGTCACTCGCACGGATCCGAGCCACACCGACATGGGTAGTGGCGACGGCCGCTGCGGTCGTGTGGCTCGTTTCCGCCGGCTACATGGTTCACTTCGGAGCGCACTGGCACCTTGACCTCCGGGTCTACCGGTCGGCGGGCCATGCGCTCTTCCACAACGGACAACCGTTCAAGGATCTATTCACAGAGAGCCACCTACCATTCACGTACCCTCCGTTTGCCCTCCTCGTGCTCAGTCCGCTCTCGTTCGGTCGGCTCGGCGTGATCGAAGCGCTTTGGTGGCTGGTTAGCTCGTCGGCGCTCGTGTTCACCCTCTACCGCCTGGTGATGGCGGGCACCGGCGAGACTCTCCAGAACCCGGAGGCGGACCCGACAACCCTGTCAGCCCCGGCTCCGGCGGCTCGGAGGATGCCCAAGCAGAGAGCACTGGCCGTGGCCGCCCTGTTGGCTGCAGCAGCCACGCTGGCGCTCGAGCCGGTCCGCAGCAACATGGACTACGCCCAGATCAACCTGATCCTGATGCTCTTGGTGGTGGTCGATCTGACCGCGAAGCAGTCCAGGCGTTCGTGGTGGCGGGGCTGTCTGATCGGGCTGGCCGGCGCCGTCAAGCTGACGCCCCTCTTGTACCTGGTCGTGTTCATGGTCCAACGGGACTGGCGGTCCCTCGCTCGGGGCGTGGGCACCTTTGTCGTCGCCACCGGCCTCAGCTGGTTCATCCTCCCGTCGGACTCGGCCCTCTACTGGTTCCACGAGGCCACCAATGCCGACCGCACCGGCCCCATCGCCATCGTGTCGAACCAGTCATGGAACGGCCTGTTGCACCGACCACCCTTCCACCCGGGGCACCTGAGCACGGTGGTCTGGGTGATCCTGGTCATCGCCACCCTGGCCTGCGGCGTGTTCCTGGCCGCTCGCCTCACGGCGGAGCACCGAACGGTCGAAACGGTCATGGCCCTGGGCCTGACCGAGCTCTTGGTGAGCCCGGTGTCATGGACACACCACTGGTCCTGGTTGGCCATCACCCCGATCGCAGCGGTGTCCATGTGGCGGGTGCACCGAGCGGTGGCGTGGCTGTTGGTGGTGCTCGTGGCCCTGGCCGTCGCGGCCCCATATCTGTGGATCCAGCATGGACCCCTCTCGTATGTGGCCGGCAACGCCTTGGTGCTTACTGGGGCCGCCGTCCTGGTCGTCTGGACCGCGGCCGAATGGGCCGTTTTGGCCCCAGCCCACCTCTGGCTGCGGCTTCGGGTCCGGCTGGGGAGGCTCCAGCCCGGTACGCGCTGACCCCGAACGGGCGAGGGGAAAGGACTTCCACCCAGGACTCTTGGCTCATTGGCGCCAAGTGCCATTGCCTACTGCCCGTTGATAGTTACAATAACGTTACGGAACCCAGGCGCTCGGGTAGGTCTGGACTCGGAACACCGCAATGACTTGGATTTGTGACCTGGTTTTGGGGCCTGAACAGCGTCTTCGATGCTGCCGGGCTGCCGCACTGGGATGTTGGACAGCATCGTCGGAGCAGGGCTATTCGAGTGAGGAGCTTCACCCCCAATGTCGTCCGAGTTCCACGTGGCGGACAGGCTGGATGAGGAGAGCAGCCGGTTGGGCCGCGCTTCCACTACTGCCGTGGAGCGGGTGAAGACGGCTCTGGTCAAGGGGTCTCAGCAGGTCCTCGAGGTGACGCGGATCAGAGACCGCATGGCCAGTCCCGGCGGCCTCGTCAACAGCTCCGAGGATCTCGTCGAGCCCCGCGGTCTGGTGTTGCGGCCCGCACTCTTGGGGTTCGTCGCCCTCCTGGCCATCAGCATCGGTGCATCCATGCCGAGCTCGCCGTTCAAGCTCGAGATGCCGGGCGTCTGGTTCTTCGGTGAGCCCAAATCAGGCGGTGCGAGCACCTGGGGCATCTACTTCGGCCTGGCCGCGGTCTATGGGGGCCTCTTGTTGCTGATGCGGGTGTGGTGGGGGATGACCCGCCTCTACGCCCGGCGTCCCGGGATCCCGATCCGGCAGATGAAGTGGGTGTTCGTCCTGTGGTCGTTGCCGATGATGGTGGTCGCGCCGATCTTCAGCCGGGACGTCTACTCCTACGCGGCTCAAGGCGAGATGGTCAGCCGCCACATGAATCCGTACCTCTACGGCCCTTTCCAGCTGGGCAACAACGCCTTTTCGGCGCCGGTCGATCCGCTGTGGGGCAATACGCCTGCGCCGTATGGCCCCCTCTTCCTGCAGATCGACGGGTTCTTCGCCCGGATCACCTTCCACAACGAGCTGGCCACCATCGTGCTCTTGAGGCTCTTGTCCCTGGCCGGGGTGATCCTGATCGCCGTTTGCATACCGCGCCTGGCCAAGCTCTACCACCGTGACGGGGCCGAGCTCTTCACCCTGACCGTCCTCAATCCGGTGGTGATCCTCTATCTGATCGGCAGTGCCCACAACGACGCGCTGATGCTCGGGCTGCTCGTCGCTGGGTTCACCCTGGCCAAGGAGAAGCGGCCGGTTCTCGGCATCATCCTGTGCGCACTGGCCACGGCTATCAAGGCACCGGCGGCCATCGGCATCCTCTACATCGGTTGGGGTTGGTTGGGTACCACCGCGCCCAAACGCGACCGGATCCGGCCGGTCATCACCGCCGGTCTGCTCGGTCTGATCATCATGGCCTTCTTCTCCTACGAGAGCGGATTGGGATGGGGGTGGGTACAAAACCTGGCCACCCCGGGCGTCGTCCGTTCCTGGATGGCCCCGACCACCGCCATCGCCTTCGTCGGCACGAGCCTTGCCCACCTGGCGCACGTCGGAGTCGGGCTCGGCGGCTTTCTCTCGGTGACCCGGTTCCTCGGGCTCCTCATCGCCGGTGTCGCCGGGGTCTGGCTGTTGTGGAACAGCGACCGGATCGGGCACCTCAAGGCCATGGGCCTGACCCTGCTGCTGTTCGTCGTCCTCGGACCGGTCGATCAACCCTGGTATCTGTCCTGGGCGCTCGTGCTGCTGGCGCCCGTCGCTGTGGGCCGGCTGCGCTCGTGGATGATCGGGTTGGCGATGGTGACGGCATTTCTCGAGCTTCCAGGGGCCGCCCAGCTGGGCAATCTCCTCATCCACGGCGATCCGCTGTCGATCGTGCTGACGCTGCTGTGGCTGCTGGTGGTCCTCACCATCCCACTGGCCAGGTGGGAGCGCCGTGTCTCGACCACCACCACCTCGGATCTCCTTGTCGCCCCAGCGGCCAGCGGGGTCTAGCTCCCGGGC
>DASXMT010000161.1:0-2698 GCA_036495505.1 Acidimicrobiales bacterium
CATCGATCGGATTCGCTGGGTCTGGCGTGACGGTCATGCCGGATCTCCTTCGCGCCTTGCATCCGAGTGTCGGACATTACCCGCACGATGTCAGGCTAACCCTGCTTCAATTCTGACCGGTCTTGAACTGACCGGTCTAGAACTGACCGGTCCTGAACTGAGGGCCGCTCACGAACGTGCCGTGTCCTGGCTGAGGCCGCCGGGCATGACCATGCCCACCGGCTGCAGGTGCTGGCCCAGCATGGCGTCGAACTGGTCGGCCAGCGACTCGGCATCCCACCCGCCATCCCGGCTCATCCAGGCGATCTGCTTGGGGTGCTGGAAGAGCGTGAACGCCCAGTCGGACCGGCCGAACAGTTGCCCGTTGACGGCGGCGGCCCGGTCCGAAGCCAGGTAGACGACCATGGGCGCATTGAGGGATGGGGCCAAGGTTTCCGGCGGTTCTTCGCCCTCCTCGTAGAGGTTGGCGGTCATCCGGGTGGCGCCGGCCGGGGCCATGGCGTTGGCGGTGATGCCGGAGCGCCCGAGCTCCAAAGCCCACACGAAGGTCATGCCCATGATCCCCGCCTTGGCCGCGGCGTAGTTGGTCTGCCCGAAGTTGCCCCGGAGGCCGGCCGACGAGGTCATGTTGATGATGCGCCCGTAACCCGCCTCCTTCATGGGGCCCACAGCGTGCTGGGCGCAGTTGAACGTTCCCTTCAGATGGGTGGCGATGACGGCGTCGAAGTCGTCCGGCCCCATCTTGGCCAGGCTGCGGTCGCGGACGATTCCGGCGTTGTTCACCAGGATGTCGATCTTTCCGAAGCTGTCGATTGCGGTCTGGATGATCCGACCGGCGGCGTCGTAGTCGGCAACCGAGTCGTAGGCGGGGACGGCGCTGCCGCCCGCGGCCTCGATCTCGGCGCACACCTCGGCGGCGGGATCCTCGCCGGTCTCATCGCCACGGAGCCCGACGCCGATGTCGTTGACCACGACAGCCGCGCCCTCACGGGCCAGGGCCAGGGCGAATTCACGACCGAGTCCCCGTCCAGCTCCCGTCACCACCGCTACGCGTCCCTCGAGCAACATCGGCCCTCCCATCACGTCGGCCCCAGAGAGTCCGGGGCCGGCTGCCGATACTATTGGGCGGCGAGTCCCATCGCCCGCTGGGGTGATCCGTCGAAAGTGGTGATGCATGGCCGGTGCCCACGGAGTGGATCCGATGGCCGAGGACGAGGACCAGACCGCACTTCGTTCGCTGGCCCGCGAGGTGGCGGCGCGAGAGGTCGGGCCCAGGGCCGCCCACGGGGACGAGACGGGCGAGGTGCCCACCGAGGCGATCAAGGCCCTGGCCGCGGCCGATCTGTTTCGGGTGACCATCGGCGAGCAGTGGGGCGGACTGGGCTACGGCGACGTGGAGTCCTCAATCGTGCTGGAGGAGGTGGCTCGTCACGACGTCTCCACTGCCATCTGCTGCCAGCTGGCCTTCAACGGCCCGGCCCGGGGGATCGAGCACCTCGGAAATCCGGCCCTGCAGGACCGGTGGTTGCCTGCGGTAGCAAATGGAGAGGCCATCGTGAGCATCGGTATCACCGAGCCTGATGCGGGCTCAGCGGTGCAGTCGATGCGCACCGCGCTGACCGAGGACGGTCCCGGCCATTGGCGCCTGAACGGGTACAAGAACTTCTCCACCCTCGGTCATGCCGCTGCCGGCGTGCTGGTGTGGTGCCGGTGGCCGGGCGGCGACGGGGCCAAGGGGATCGGCGCGGTCATCGTCCCCATGGATCGCGACGGTGTCTCACTGGCCGGAAAGCACCGATCCATGGGCATCCACGCCGCCACCGAGGCCGAGATCGCCTTTGACGGGGTGGCCTTGACCGAGGACGATGTGCTCCTGGCCGGCGACCCGTCCTCGGCCGAGGCGTTCAAGGTTCTGCTCTCCCATCTCAACCACGAGCGTTGCGGCAACGCGGCGATGTGCGTAGGCGCAGCCCAGGGCGCGCTCGAGCACGCCACCCGCTACATGAACGATCGGGTCATCGGGGGAAAGCCCATCGCATCGCTGCAGGGGTTGCAGTGGAAGCTGGCCGATATGGCCATTGCCTTGGAGGGAGCCCGGCTCCTCCTGCTCCGCGCCGTGCGACTGGCCGGCCCGGGAGGGACGCCGCCGCCCCTGGAGACGGCGATGGCCAAGACGGCAGCCAACCTCGCGGCGAAGTTCGTGTGCGACGAGGCCATCCAGCTGCATGGCGGCTACGGGTACAGCCGCGAGTACCCGGTGGAGCGGGTCTATCGGGATATTCGCGGGTTGTGCATCGGGGCCGGCACCGTCGAGGCCCAACGGAACTACGTCGGCTCCAGCGTCGCTCGCGGTGTCACGTCAGTATCGGCCGGCTGGATGAACCCGCTAGTCGACTGACCGGTTCTCGCCCGGACGTCCGTCGGGGAATTGCGCCAATCCGACGGGGTCGACGATCGGGCAGTATCGCTACGAGCCTGGCGGCGGCCGCTGGTTCCGCAGGAGATTGTGGAATCCGCAGAGGAGCCTGCCGTTCTCCTGGTTGGTGGGGCCACCCTGGGCGTAGGGGATGATGTGGTCGACCTGGGAAGGTCCTGTGCCGTCGCAGTAGGGATGGGTGCAGGTCCGGTCCCGGAGCTCGATGGCCCTCTTGGTCGCCCCGGTGAACAACCGGGCCGTCTCGCTCACCTCCACCCGGTT
>DASXMT010000162.1:0-11034 GCA_036495505.1 Acidimicrobiales bacterium
CACTGGGCGAACCGGGCAGAACAAGCTGGTGCACTTCGCCCCGGTCGGTGATCGACGCGTGGCCGTGGGGTCCTTCGCCATGGTCAAAGTGACCGGAGCCGCGCCCCATCACCTGACCGGGGAGCTGGTCGAGGTGATCGGGCGTCCCCGCCACCGGACCCGGATTCCCGTCGCAGCCGGTTGACCAGCCTGCCCATTGACGGGCCCGAGCGCCGCCCGGACCCACCGTCGCGTCCCGTCGCCCTGATCGGGCCCACGGCGTCGGGGAAGTCCTCGCTGGCCTTGGCGGTGGCCCGCATCGCAGACGGGGGTGCCCCACCGGTCGAACTGGTGTCGGTGGACTCCATGGCCGTCTACCGGGGCATGGACATCGGCACGGCCAAGCCCACTGCCGAGGTCCGCTCGGAGTTGCCGTATCACTTGGTCGATCTGGTCGACCCCTCCGACGAGTTCACCGTCCAGCAGTTCCAGGCGGCCGCCGTGTCGGTGCTGGACGGGATCGCCGAACGAGGGCATCGTGCGCTGCTGGTGGGGGGGACCGGGCTGTACCTCCGTTCGCTGATCGACGACTTGACCTTTCCCGGCCGGTTCCCCGAGGTGGCCGGGGCGCTGGCCGCGGAGCTGGATGCGGCCGGGCCGGGCGACGGCCCCGAGACCCTCCGGGCGCTGGCCGGCTTGCACGCCCGACTGGCCCAGCTCGACCCGGTGGCGGCGGCCCGGATGGAGCCGACCAACCGGCGCCGGGTCATCCGGGCCTTGGAGGTCACGGTGGGGTCGGGCCGAGCGTTCTCCACCTTCGGTCCCGGGCTGGATGCCTATCCGCCGACGGCCTTCGCCCTCGTCGGGCTCCCGCTGGCCGAGGACATCGATCAGCGGATCGAAGAGCGGTTCAGCGCCCAGATGGAGGCCGGGTTCCTGGACGAGGTCCGGGCGCTGGCCGCCCGGCCCGGGGGGCTGTCGCGGACGGCGCGCCAGGCGCTCGGCTACCGGGAGCTGTTGGCTCACCTCGAGCGGGGCGTGCCCTTGGATGCGGCGCTGTCCGAGGCGATACGCCGCACCCGGGTGTTCGCCCGGCGGCAATGGGCCTGGTTCCGGCGAGATCCCCGTATCGTGTGGGTCGGGGAACACGACGACCGTGTGGCCCGGGTCACCGGCGCTTTTGGCGACGGGCACTCCGTGCGAATGGGAAACTAAGAGCAACCGACAGATCGAGGCGAGACCATACCGACGACGACGCACTTCACCAAGCACCACGGCGCGGGGAACGACTTCCTGGTCACCGTGGACCTGGACGGCCGCCAGCCCCTCGAACCGGCCGTGGTGCGAGCGCTGTGCGATCGCCACTACGGGGTGGGCGCCGACGGCGTGATCCGGGTGCTGGGCGGACGGCTCGGTGCCGAGATCACCATGGAGCTCCGCAACGCCGACGGGCTCGAAGCCGAGATGAGCGGCAACGGCATTCGATGCCTGGCCCAGGCGTCGGTGCACGCGGGGCTGGTGTCGCCGCCCGCGTTCTCGGTGGCCACGGGGGCGGGGATCCGGACGGTCGAGTTTCGCCCCGGCAATCGGCCCGATGTGGCCGAGGCGTCGGTGGACATGGGCAAGGCCGAGCTCGGACCCGACCAGACCCAGGAGTTCGGCGACTGCAAGTCCCGCCAGGTGGACATGGGCAATCCCCATCTGGTCGTCCTCGGTCCCGATCCGTCAGGCGTAATGGTGGGTGAGCTCGGCCCTCGACTCCAGGGCCTCCATCCGGGTGGGGTCAACGTCGAGTTCGTCGCCCTTGGCCCGGGGACCGACGAGCTCACCATGCGGGTGTGGGAACGAGGGGTGGGCGAGACCCTGGCATGTGGGACCGGGGCCTGTGCCGCCGCCGCCGCCGCCCACAGCTGGGGGCTGGTCGGCGACGTGGTCACGGTGCACAATCGGGGCGGTTCGTTGCGGGTGGCGCTCGGGTCGAACGGCGTCTCGTTGGCCGGTCCCACCCGGAAGGTTGCCGACGTGGAGGTCGACCTGGCCGCCCTCCGTGCGTCGCTGCAGTGAGCCCCACGCAGTCGGCTTTCACCGACACCCTGATCTCCCGGACCATCCGGGAGCGGATCGTCCTCGTCGGGGTGACCTTTCCCCACGGTTCACCTACGGCCACTGCGGCAGGGCTGGACGAGTTGGCCCTCCTGGTGGACACGGCAGGGGCCGATGTGGTCGAGCGGGTCGTCCAGCGGCGGGATCGCCCCGACCCGGCCACCTATGTCGGCAAGGGCAAGGCGGAGGAGCTTCTCAGCGTGTGCCTGGCGGTCGACGCCGACACCGTGGTCTTCGATGACGAACTGAGCCCGGCCCAGCAACGGAACCTGGAGAAGATCCTGGGTCGAACGGCCATCGATCGAACCGCGGTGATCCTCGACATCTTCGCCCAGAACGCCCGCACGCCCGAAGGCAAGGCCCAGGTGGAGCTGGCGCTGCTGCGGTATCGGCTGCCCCGTCTCCGGGGTCGGGGGACATCGCTCAGCCAGCAGGCCGGTGGCATCGGCACCCGGGGACCGGGCGAGACCCAGCTCGAGGTGGACCGTCGGCGCCTGGTCCGCCGCATGACCAGGCTCGAGTCCGACCTGCGCCGCCTCGATGCAACCCGCCGGACCCAGCGCCGGACCCGGGGGCGGTCCCGGCATCGCACGGTCTCCTTGGTGGGCTACACCAACGCGGGAAAGTCGACCTTGTTGAACCGCTTGTGCGACGCCGACGTCCTGGTCGAGAACCGCCTGTTCTCCACCTTGGACCCCCGGACCCGCCAACTGGCCCTGCCGGGCGGGGAGACCGTGCTGCTCACCGACACGGTCGGGTTCGTGCGCAAACTTCCCCACCAGGTGGTCGAAGCCTTCCGCTCCACCCTCGAGGTGGTGTGCGAATCGGACCTCATCGTCCACGTGGTCGATGGGTCGGCACCGGACCCCGAGGGCCAGATCAGCGCGGTGCGGACGGTACTGGCCGAGATCGGGGCGGACGGGCTCCCCGAGTTGCTCGTGGTCAACAAGGTGGACGCCCTGGGCGCGGCCGGCCCTGAGGCCGAAGAGGACATCGCCCGGCTGTTGGCCGCCCACGAGGGTTCGGGCACGGTGTCGGCCCGCACCGGTGAGGGCATGCCCGAGCTGTTGACCGCCATGGGGGACCGGTTGCGGGTGGCGGACCGGGTGGTGGAACTGGAGATCCCGTGGGCCCGGGGGGACGTCCTGGCCGCCGTCCACCGTGAGGGCGAGATCGTGTGCGAGGTGGCGGGCGAGGAGACGACCCGGATCCAGGTCGTGCTGGACGAGGTGGGCAAAGCCCGCTTCCGCGAATTCGGGGCCTCGTGACCACGCCCGCACCGACTGCCGCCGGGTCGCGGTCCGGGTTCGTCCCGCCCCCGTATCCCTACGATCGCTTGGAGTCGGTGCGGGCCATCGCCGTCGAGCGGTTCGGTGACAGTGCCGGGGCGACGGGATCGGCTGGTGCCGGTGGCATCGTCGACTGCTCGATCGGAACGCCCAACGACCCTCCCCCCGCCTTCGTGATCGACGCGTTGGGCTCGTCGGGATCCGAGCGGGGCTATCCGGCCTCGATCGGGAGCGGGGCCTTTCGGCGTGCTGCCGCCGGCTGGCTGGAGCGACGATTCGGGGCTCACGTCGACCCAGACCGCGAGCTGGCCGCCTGTGTGGGCACCAAGGAGTTCGTCGCTTCGACCGCCCAGTACCTCCATCTCCGATCTCCTCTTCGCGACACCGTGCTGTACCCGGCCATCTCCTATCCCACCTATGCCATGGGGGCGGTGCTGGCCGGATGCCGGGCCGTTCCCGTGCCCGAACTGGCCGGCGGCGGGCTCGACCTCACCTCGATCGACGAAGCCGATGCGGCCCGATCGCTGATGCTTTGGGCCAACAGCCCCTCGAACCCGACCGGGCTGCTCACCGATCTGGGTGCGACAGCGGGCTGGGGGCGCGCCCGGGGGATCCCCGTGTTCTCCGACGAGTGCTACGCCGAGTTCACCTGGGTCGGGCCGCCCCGCTCGATCCTCTCCCACGGAACAGACGGTGTGATCGCCGTCCACTCCCTGTCCAAGCGGTCCAACCTGGCCGGAGTGCGGGCCGGGTTCTACGCCGGGGACCCCGAGCTGGTGGAGTTTCTCCTCGTGGTGCGCCGGCACGCGGGCCTGATGGTGCCCGGACCGGTGCAGGCCGCCGCCGCCCGAGCCCTCGATGACGACGCCCATGTCGACGACCAGCGGGACCGCTACCGCCAGCGGTTGTCCTTCCTGGCCGACGTGCTCGGCCGGTGGGGACTGCCGGTATCGACGCCGGCCGGGGGCTTCTATCTCTGGGCCCCGGTGCCCGCAGGGTTGGCCGACGGTGGTTGGGGACTGGCCGAGCGGCTGGCCGCCGACGGCGGCCTCCTGGTCAGCCCGGGCGACCTCTACGGCGACGACGGCGCCGGATTCGTCCGCATCGCCGTCGTCCAACCGATGGAGCGACTCGAGGCCGTGGCCGACCGGCTGTCGGGCTCGTCGCTGGCGGCTGGCTAACGTCGGGCGGATGGCTGACCTTCAAGCACAGATAGAAGAGCTGTGGACCCGCGCCTCCGAGCTCGGCCCCAAGGACACCGAGGCCTTGGCCACGGTCACCGAGGCGATCGACCTACTCGATTCGGGCGCGGCCCGGGTGGCAGAGGTGGACCCGGCCACCGACGAGGTCGTCGTCCATCAGTGGTTGAAGCAGGCCATCCTGCTGCTGTTCCGGCTGCGGTCGATGGAGACCGTCGAGGTGGGGCCGTTCGAGTATGCGGACAAGCTGCCTTTGAAGCGGTCTTACGCCGCGGCCGGCGTCCGGGTCGTCCCCGGCGCGTCGGCCCGGTGGGGGTCATTCCTGGACGACGGCGTCATCTGCATGCCCAGCTACGTGAACATCGGTGCCCGGGTGGGGAGCGGGACCATGGTCGACACCTGGGCCACGGTCGGGTCCTGCGCCCAGATCGGGAAGCAGGTCCATCTCTCCGGCGGCGTGGGTATCGGCGGCGTCCTGGAACCGGCCCAGGCCGCTCCGGTGATCGTCGAGGACGAAGTCATGATCGGCAGCCGGTGCATGATCACCCAGGGTGCGCGGGTGGGCCGGGGCTCGGTGCTCGGCGAAGGGGTCATCCTCAATCCGTCCATCCCGGTGATCGACGCCGAGACCGGCGAGGAGCTCAGCCGCGGTCACGTGCCGCCCTGGTCGGTGGCCGTCCAGGCTTCTCGCCGTCGCCAGTACCCAGGTGGGGAGTTCTTCTTGCCCTGTGTGTTGGTCATCAAGCACCTGACCGAGGGGCAGCGCCACGACAAGGCCCAATTGAACCAAGTGCTCCGTGAGCACGGCGTCTCCACTTGACTACTTTTATGGCTGAAGCGGTGCGCATCTCGCCCCACGCCCCATGTCGATGACCCAGAGGCTGCCCACGCCCGATCTGCTCGACCTGGCCACCGCCCTGGTGGCCATCCCGTCGGTCAGCCGGTCGGAGAAGGCCATGGCCGATGCCGTGGAGGCCGCATTGCGGGTGTGCCCGTGGCTGGCCGTCGACCGCATCGGCGACAACGTCGTGGCCCGCAGCTCACTGGGTCGCTCCAAGCGCCTGGTGTTGGCCGGCCACCTCGACACCGTTCCTGCAGCCGGGAACGAGGTGCCAGTGGTGGAAGACGGGGTGTTGCGCGGGCTGGGGGCGGCGGACATGAAGGGGGGCCTGGCCGTGTTCCTCCACCTGGCCGGCACCATCCCCGAACCGAGCGTGGACGTCACCTGGTGCTTCTACGCCTGCGAGGAGATCGCGCTGCAGTTCAACGGCCTGGGCCTGCTGTGGGACGAGCGACCGGACCTGCTCCAGGCAGATGCCGCCATCCTGGGCGAGCCCACCGGCGGCCTGGTCGAAGCGGGCTGCCAGGGAACGTTTCGGACCACCATCACGATGAGGGGCTCGCGGGCCCATACCGCCCGTCCGTTCATGGGTCGCAATGCCATCCACCGCTTGGCCCCGATCCTGCAGGCGGTGGGCGACTACGACGGACGACGGCCCGTTCTCGACGGGTGCGAGTTCGCCGAGCAGCTGCAGGTCGTCCACATCGACGGGGGCGTGGCCGGCAACGTGGTTCCCGATCAGGCCTCGGTGACGATCAACCACCGGTTTGCACCCGACCGGACAGGGGACGAGGCTATCGAGGCGATCCGAGACCTGCTCTCGCCGTGGCTCGAGGACGACGACACCTGGGCGGTCACCGAGGTGCAGCCGGGGGCACCTCCGGGACTTGACCATTCGCTCCTCGCCGCCCTGGTCGCGGCCAGCGGTGCCCCACCCCGGGCCAAGGTGGGCTGGACCGACGTTGCCTCGTTCTGGCGCCATGGCGTGCCAGCGGCCAACTTCGGGCCGGGCGACCCCCTGCTGGCCCACACGCCGGGCGAGCTCGTCGGACGCGACGAGCTCGAACATGCGGCCGGCGTGCTCGGGTCCCTGCTCACCGGGGGCTGATCGGGGGATCGGCCGGGGCCGTCCTGAGGGAGAGCCCAGTCCTGAGAGCCGCTCCATCCGGGCCGGCCGCTCCATCCGGGTCGGCCGGTAGGGTCGAGCCATGACCATTCCCACCCGCATACTCGGATCATCAGGCCTGGTCGTCTCGGCCCAGGGGCTCGGCTGCATGGGCATGAGCGAGTTCTACGGAACTGGCGACGAGACGGAATCGGTGGCCACCATCAACCTGGCCCTCGACCTCGGCGTGACCTTTCTCGATACCGCCGACATGTACGGTCCCTTTGCCAACGAGGAGCTTGTCGGTCGGGCCATCGCCTCCCGGCGGGACGAGGTGGTCCTGGCCACCAAGTTCGGGAACAGGCGAGACCCGGTCGATCCCACCAAGCGGTCGGTCCGGGGTGATGCGGCCTACGTCCGCAGTGCTTGCGAGGCGTCTCTTGGGCGATTGGGGGTCGACCACATCGATCTCTACTACCAGCACCGTCAGGACCCCGGCGTGCCCATCGAGGAGACCGTCGGGGCCATGGCCGAGTTGGCCGCCGAGGGGAAGATCCGTCATCTCGGACTGTCCGAGGCGTCGCCGGAGAACCTCCGTCGGGCCGTGGCCGAGCACCCCATCACCGCATTGCAGAGCGAGTGGTCCTTGTGGAGTCGGGACATCGAGACCGAGGTGGTGGGCACGGCTCGCGAACTGGGCGTGGGCATCGTGCCCTACAGCCCACTGGGGCGCGGGTTCCTCACCGGCCAGATCACCTCGCTCGACGACTTCGAGTCGGACGACTTCCGCCGCCATCAGCCCCGTTTCCAGGGAGACAATTTCAAGCGCAACCTGGAGCTGGTGGAGGCCGTGCGCTCGATGGCCGCCGACAAGGGATGCACCCCAGGACAGCTAGCCCTGGCCTGGGTCCAGCACCGGGGCGACGACGTGGTGCCCATCCCCGGAACCAAGCGTCGTTCCTACCTCCGGGAGAACGTGGGCGCCCTCGGGGTCACTGTGACCGACGAGGAGCTCGCGGCCCTGGACGCCGCCTTCCCGGTTGGCTCGGCTGCCGGCGATCGCTATGCCGACATGCGACCGGTGGAGATCGCCACGCCGACGCGCTAAGCGCAGGGGTTGGTCGGAGGCGGCCGAATCGGAACTACCGCAAGAGGTAGCCGGTCGACCTACAGCCGACGCAGCACGGTGACCACCTTGCCGAAGATGGTGATCTCGTCGGGGTCGAACTCCATGGGCGAGAGTCGCTCGTTGGCGGGGGTGAGGACGACCTTGCCGTTCTTGGTGGAGAACCGCTTGACCGTCGCCTCCTCGTCGGGGATGCCGGCCACCACGGTGTCGCCGTTGTCTGCATCAGGCTGCTGGCGCACGACGACGAAGTCACCGTCGACGATCCCGTCGTCGACCATGGAGTCTCCCCGGACGGACAGCATGAACAGGGAGCCGGTCCCGGTGAAGTCCTCCGGCAGTGGGTACAGCTCCTCGATGTTCTCCTGGGCGAGCACGCCTGTACCGGCGGCCACGTCGCCGACCAAGGGGACGTGGCGGATGGGCCGAGCGTCCATGACCACGTGGGACGATGGGTCGTATCGCACCTCGATGGCCCGGGGCTTGGTGGGGTCGCGGCGGAGGTAGCCCTCTCGTTGCAGGACGGCCAGGTGGGCGTGAACCGTCGACGACGAGGTCAGACCAACGGCCTCGCCGATCTCGCGTACGGACGGCGGGTAACCGCGATCGCGGACCGCATCGGAGATGCAGTCCAGGATCGCCTTGCGTTTGTTGCTGAGCACCTGTGCCATCGGTCCCCCTGGGTCGTGTCGAGGTTCGCTCAGCACGTGGGCCCGGTGGACGAGCCGTCCGTGACGGCCGATTCGTGGCGGATCCCGAGACGATCGAACACCTGTTTGGTAGACGGTAACTGGTATGAGCGCAAAAAGCAAACACTCGTTCGGAAAACGTCTTGACACCGAACAGACGTTCGTGGTTGCATGTCCCCATGACGAACATCCGTTCGATGTCGAGACGACTGGGGGCCGATCCCGGTTCCAGCCCGACGGCAGGCATGGAACAAGTCGGCATAGCTCAACAGGGGAGTCGGTAATGGCCGCTGCGCTCGCGTTTCCGTCCCTGCGTCCTCGCCCGGAAGTGACGGCTGGGCACCCTGTGTCGTCGCTCGGGGTGATCCGAGGGGGGCAGTGGGAGCCGCTTTCCGACGACGTACAGGAACTCGTCCCGTTCGAGGCTCCCCGGCTCGTCATCGTGCCCGATCACCGCACCCGGCAACCCCTGGTAACGACGACCCATCGGCGTCCGCGGCGACGCGTATCGGCTGGCGTCCGCCGCCGCCGTGCCTTGTTGGCCGTCACCGCCCTGTTGGTGGTGGGCCTTGCTCTCCCGCTGGGCGGGTCCGGCGGCAGCTCCCACCCGTCCGGACCCGCCCTCGCGGAGACCCCGGGCCACTCCGTCGCCTACACGGTGCAGCCCGGTGACACGCTGTGGACCATCGCCCAACGGGCGGACCCCACTGGTGACCCCCGGCCGCTCGTCGCCCAGATGGAACAGCAGACGGGTTCAGACACGGTCTCGCCTGGCCAGCACATCACGATTCCCTAGCCGGCGCCGACGCACCCGAGCGGTGACCTGCCTACCTGGGCTGGGGCGATGCTGGTCCTCTGAGATTGGAAAGTAGAGAAAGAATCCGGCGATAGCCTCGCAGTGTGCGGTGTCCCTGGTGCCTGGCTGACGATGACCGAGTGGTCGATTCGCGCCTTGCCGAAGAGGGAGCGGCCATACGTCGGCGACGTGAATGTGAGGGATGCGGCCGCCGGTACACGACCTTTGAGCGGATCGAGGAGGTTCCGCTGATGGTCGTGAAACGATCTGGCCTGCGGGAGCCGTTCGACCGGTCAAAGGTGATCCTGGGATTGCGCTCGGCCACCAAGAACCGTCCGGTGACCGAGGCGCAACTGGAAGCGGTGGCCCAAGCGGTCGAAGACGCCATGCGGGAATCGGGGACCGAGCCGACCACCCAGCAAGTGGGGTTGGCCGTCCTCGAGCGCCTCTCTTCGCTCGATGACGTCGCCTACCTACGGTTCGCCAGCGTCTACAAGGGATTCGAGGGCGCCGATGACTTTCAGCGGGAAGTAGGGCTCCTGACCAAAACCACCGCGCCCAAGCAGCCCGGTGGGGAGATCATGGGTGACGACAACCAGCGCGCGCGTCGAACCACCGACGACTCGGGCCAGAAGAACTGACCGGCCAGAGAGCCAGAAGCCATGACCATGGCCGACCACATGACAGAAACTCCCCGTCGGGCGCTCGGGATCTACGCCCATCCCGACGATCCCGACGTGTCGTGTGGGGGAACGTTGGCCCGCTGGGCTAAGGCGGGATGCCAGGTATACGTCCTGTTGTGCACCGATGGCGACAAGGGTTCTCCCGATCCTGCAGTTGATCCACTCACCCTCGCCCGCCAGCGAGCATCGGAGTCGGCCGAAGCGGCAGCGGTGCTGGGGCTGGCCGGACAGGAGTTCCTGCACTATCCCGACGGGGAACTGCTCGACGACGCCCGGCTCCGTGAGCAACTGGTGGCCACCATTCGCCGGCTTCGCCCCGACGCCGTCCTGTGTCCCGACCCGACTGCGGTGTTCTTCGGCCAGGAGTACTTCAACCACCGTGACCATCGCATCGTGGGATGGGCCACGCTCGACGCCGTGTCTCCCGCCGCCGCCCTCCCGCACTACTTTCCCGGTGCCGGACCCGCCCACCAGGTGAGCACGATGCTGTTGTCGGGGACGCTCGAGCCCGACGTGTGGATCGACATCACCGACACCGTCGAGCTGAAGAGCGCAGCTGTGGCCTGCCATCGCAGCCAGTTCCCCGACGGTGAGGACTGGGCGCGCACGGCGGTGCGCCTGGGTGCCGAGGACGCGGGGAAGCGGGTGGGCGTCAAATTCGCCGAAGGGTTTCGAAGGCTTCTCTTCGGTGGATGAACGGGTCATTCTCCACGTCGATATGGACGCGTTCTTTGCATCCGTGGAGGTGCTCGATGATCCGACGTTGGCGGGGAAACCGGTCATCGTGGGCGGCAGCGGACAGCGCGGCGTCGTGGCTGCGTGCACCTACGAGGCCCGGCGGTTCGGGGTGCATTCGGCCATGCCGAGCACCGTTGCCCGCCGGCTGTGCCCCCAGGCCATCTTTCTGGACGGCCGATACCACCGGTACGTCGAGGAGAGCGCCAAGCTGCACGCCGTCTTCGACACCGTCACCCCGTTGGTGGAGGGAATCTCACTCGACGAGGCCTTCCTCGACGTGTCCGGTGCCTCGCGCCTGCTCGGGGACGGACCGGCCATTGCCGAGCTCATCCGAGCCCGGGTGGCAGAGGGACTCGGCCTCACCTGTTCGGTCGGCGTGGCCAGCACCAAGTTCCTGGCCAAGCTGGCCTCGGAGCAGGCCAAGCCGGTCGCCGACCTGAACGGAGTGCGGCCGGGCAGCGGCGTGTTCGTCGTCGAACCGGGACT
>DASXMT010000163.1:0-8181 GCA_036495505.1 Acidimicrobiales bacterium
TGGGCTTCCCGGTCCGACCCGGGGTCCGCTCGGCTGCCCCCACGCCGGGGGCGATGGCGGCGAAGATCGGGTCGAGCCGCTCGACCGGCTTGTCCTCGCCCCCGATCATGAGGCAATAGCCCCGCTCGAGACCCCAGACACCACCGCTGGTCCCCACGTCGATGTAGTGGATGCCCCTGTCCTTTACCGCCGCCGCCCGGGAAATATCGTCCCGGTAGTAGGAATTGCCTCCGTCGATGATGGCGTCGTCAGCCTCGAGATGAGTGGCCAGTTCGCTCACCGTCTGGGCGGTGATGTCCCCGGCAGGGACCATCACCCACACGGCCCGTGGGGCTGCCATCTTTGAGGCCAGATCTGCGAGGGAGGACGCTCCGGTCGCACCCTCCTTCTCCAGGTCCTGGACCGCAGCTGGGTTGACGTCGAACACGACGCACTCGTGGCCTGCTCTCGTCACCCGCCGGACGAGGTTTGCGCCCATCCGTCCCAAACCGACCATGCCCAGCTGCATAATGTTCTCCCGTTCCACAGGCAGACGCCCAGTGCCATCGCGAGACTAACGCTGGTCCATCCGAGCGCGCCTGCGGGCGAAGTGGGGATGCGTGCATCGCCCCATGGACCTGAAGCGACCAGTGCCGGGCGGCCGGGGACCGCCACTGCCGGGCGCGGACGTGGCAAGGTCGGAGCACAACGGTTCCTTGGAGACGGACCCGTGATCGCGGGGAACGATTGATGACCATGCCACCCTCAGGCTCTTCGTTCCGTCTCGTCCGTTGGAACGATCGGGCCGTCGTGGCCGTGGCCCTGGTCTCGTTCGCCTCGGGTTTCGGCCAGTTCGGCATCGTCGCCGCGCTGGGAGACGTGGCCAAGGGTTTCGGGCAGGTGACCCACGGCGCCACCTTGGCCGATCAGGCCGGCCTCTCGGGAACCGTGCTCGGAGTGGGGTTGGCCATCAGCCGGCTCGCATCTTTGGGAAGCCTGCCCTTGACCGGGCTGGCCGACCGCTTCGGCCGACGGATCATGTTGCTGGTCACGGTGAGCGCGGGCTTGGCCCTGACCGCCGTCGCCGCCGCCAGCCCCAGCTATTGGTGGTTCGTGGCCATCTTTGCCTGTGGCCGCCCCCTACTGAGCGCGTCCACCGGGCTGGCCCAGGTGAGCGCGGCGGAGCAGACCAGCTCGGCTGACCGGGCCAAGGCGGTGGCCTTCATTACCGCTGGGTACGCGGTGGGGGCGGGGCTCGTCGCCGTTATCCACAGCCTGGCCTCGTCGACGCTCGGGTTCCGGGGGGTCTTCGCACTGGCGCTCGTCCCCTTGGCGCTGCTGCCGCTGCTGCGCCGATGGATCGTCGAGCCAGATCGCTTCGCCAAGGCGGCAGCATCGGCCGACCACCCTGTACCGGTCCTGGGAGCCGTGGCCAAGCCGTTCCGGAGGCGGTTGTTGGTGATGATCGTCTTGGCCTTCGCCGTCTCGGTCATCACCGGCCCGGCCAACAGCTTCGTGTTCCTCTACGCCCAAAACGTGCTGCACCTGTCTGGGGTCGTCACCGCCGGCATGGTGGTGGCAGGGGGACTCACCGGGCTGGTGGGGCTGCTCGCCGGTCGTTGGTCGGCCGATCACTTCGGCCGGCGTCCAACCGGTGGGCTGGCCCTGGTGGCGGTGGCCCTGGTGGCGTCGTTGGCCTATTCGGGATCGGTCGCGGCCCTGATCATCGGGTACGTCGCCGGTGTGTTCGCCGGCGCTGTGCTCGCCCCGTCCCTCGGGGCCCTCCTCAACGAGTTGTTCCCCACGTCGGTGCGGGCATCGGCGGCCGGGTGGTGGCTCGCCTCCGGAGTGTTGGGAGCAGTGGTAGGGCTGGTCGTGTTCGGAGCGGTTGCCACGGTGAACAACCGATTTGGCATCGCTGCCGTTATCACCTTTGTGCCCATCTGCCTGGCATCGGGGCTGTTCTGGCTCGTGCCCGAGACGCGAGGTCGAGAACCCGAGGACCTCTGGCCCGACGGGAGCGGGGACTCGAACAGCGGCTGATCGGTGAGCGTGGGCGACCGCAACCGGCACGCCCCGGCCCCATTCCGAGCAATTTCACAAGTTCGGAGGTGGGCCGTCGTTGTTCTCTTCGTGGTGTAGCGCCGACGCAGGCAGGGGCGGGTCGATGTCATCTGGCCGTGCTCGAGTGTTCCTGAGCGGCACAGTTGATGAAGGGCAAACACGGTGATACGAGCAGTAGCGCGAGTGCGAACGACCTTGTCAGCAGCCTCGAAGAACCACGAGGAGCGCCGACGCCTCCGCACCGAACGAGGTCAGAAGATCGGAGCTCGGCGAGTTCTCGCCTCTCGAGTTACTCATGGGGCAACGGTCGGTGTCGTCGCCGTGGGACTGGGTTCTGGCCTGATGGCTTCGGCGTCACCGGTAGCCCAGAAGAAGCCGGCGCCGAATAGGACCTACTCCGCATCGGACTGGTCGGGACTGATCGCCACTCCCGCCGATACCTCACCCCTCCCTGTCGGATCGCCGCCAGCTCCGTCGGCCGCCGGCCCTCCATCGGCTGCGGGCCCCGCCCCGGCCGCCCCCACACCCGCCGCCAACTCGGTGTGCTCCAATGGGACGAGCGCATCGAGCGTTCAGCCCACCTCGTATGCCACTGGGGCGTCCTCGGGTGCGGCACGGGTCGCCGATGCGGTGGTGACAGCGGCACCCGCGTCGGCACCCGCTGTCGTCGGTGCGGAGCTGGTCTCCGATACCGGCGCTCCGTCGTTGACGCTTCCCCCCATCCCCGTCGTCTCGTCTCCGGTGACCGTCCCGGCTTTGAGTCCCTCGGCCACCATCCCGGCACTTCTTCCCGTCCCCACGCCCGCACCCACCGGTCCTGTCACCGTGCCGTCCACCGGTGGGGCGGCGAGCTCGGGATCGGGATCGACAACCCCCAGCAGTACCCCGAGTCCCGCACCGACCACCACCACTCCGGCGCCTGCGGCTGTAACGGCTCCTGCGCCTGCCGCCGTACCGGCACCTTCGCTCCCGTCGGGCGCGTTGCCCGGTGGTGCCTCGGGAGGGATCGGCTGCAACCTGATCGGTAGCGGAGCGGTGGGACTGGTGAGTGCGGGCGAGACGCACACCGAGGCGGCGGCGGTGAGCGACGTCATGGGCTTCCTCGGCGTTCCCTATGTGTGGGGCGGTGAATCGAGTCAGGGCTTCGACTGCTCGGGTCTCGTGCAGGCCGTCTATAGCGAAGCCGGCGTCAGCCTTCCGCGCGTGGCCCAGAGCCAGTACGACGCCGGACCGGCGGTGAGCCCCGGACAGGCAGTGGTGCCCGGAGATCTGGTCTTCTTCGGCACCGGGCCGGAAGACGTGAGCCACGTGGGGATGTACGTGGGCGACGGGCTGATGGTCGACGCTCCCCACACCGGGGCCGACGTGCGTTTCGACCGGGTCGACGGCTTTGAGCCCATCGTAGGGATCACCGCTCCCGGGTCCCTCCGGTAGTCCGAGCTGAGGGAGAGAGGAGCCGATCCGCAGTCCCGCCACTCGCCCACCACGTGCGGGTTCATGGGGTCGGCAGGGACCGCTCATGCAGGTGCAAGGTTCGGAGCCCGGTGTAGTCCCGTAGGTAGTGGGGGGGCGAGACCGTCGGGGGGTGGTCCACGTCGGCGACGGGGTCGCCGCTTACCAGACGGAGTGGTACATGGCCGGCCCAGACGGGCAGCCCCATGTCCTCCGGGTCGTCGTTCGGGCCTCCAGTACGCACCTTGGCCGACGCCTCACTGATGGCCATGCTGACCACCCGGGTCGCCCGCAGCTCTGCATCGGTCGGGGGGCGGGTGTCGGCGGCGCGCCCGCGAACGATGTGCTCGACGATGGCCATGACAGCCTTTCGCTTCTCCTCGACGTCGGTGACCTCGGTGGGGCGACCGAAGATCACCACGGACCGGTAGTTGAGCGAATGGTGGAAGGCAGAGCGGGCGAGCACCAGACCGTCAACCAGGGTCACGGTCACACAAGCGGGGGCGCCGGTGGCAAGGGAGCGCAGCGCCGCGTTGCCAACCGCACCGTGCAGGTAGACCAGGTCTCCGCTCCGGGCGTATGCCGTCGGGAGGACCACGGGATTCCCGCTCTCGGCGAGACCGACGTGGCAGACCAGCCCCTCGTCCAGGATCGAGCGGATGGTGTTCTTGTCGTAGTGGCCTCGGTCGGCCATGCGCCGCACCCGAACGCGAGAGCTCGGGGCTGGCTCACCGGATTTCTCAACTGTCTGCTTCGTCTCAACTGTCTGCTTCGTCTCTGACACGGCTCACCTTCGAATATCGTTATAGTACAAAATATGAATAGAGCAGTACAATATCAGTGGACCGGCGGCACGGCTCGTGAGATAGCGGCGAGCGTCGAGAAGGCGATCCGGACCGGCGATGTCCGACCGGGCGACGCACTGCCGACCGTACGGGCGCTGGCGGCTGACCTGGGTGTGAGCCCGGCGACCGTGGCTAACGCGTACCGGGAGCTTCGCCGGCGTGGGATCGCGGCCGGAGCCGGGCGGTCTGGGACCCAGGTTCGAGGGGCACCCCCGATCTCCGCTCGACTTCCCATGGCCGTTCCGCCCGGTGCACGAGACCTTCGATGTGGAGGCCCGGACCCGACACTGCTTCCGGCTATTCCCGAATTCGGTCGATCTTCCCGGCTCTACGGGGAGCCACCGGTGTCCCCGCGGCTGGCCCGAGTCGCCGCTGCGCACATGACCGCCGAGGGAATCGACGCCACCTACGTTGCCGTGGTCGGCGGAGCACTTGATGGCGTCGAGCGCATCCTCGGAGCGTGGCTGCGACCGGGCGACCGCATCGGCGTTGAAGATCCCGGGTACACCGCCGCCCTCGACCTGCTCGGGGCGCTCGGCTTCGAGGTCGTCCCCATCAGGCTCGACGAACGCGGTGTCCGCCCAGAGAGCCTGGCCGCCGTCCTCGATCGGGAGGTACAAGCGGTCTTGCTCACCCCCCGAGCCCAGAACCCGACAGGCGCGGCGTGGGATGCGGTCCGGGCCGAGGAGCTCCGAGCTGTCCTTCGATCCCACGAGGAGGTGTTGGTCATCGAGGACGACCATGCAGGGCAGGCCGCAGGCGCTCCCGCCTTCACCGTGTGCGATCAGAGGGCGAAGTGGGCCACGGTCCGCTCGGTCTCGAAGTGGCTCGGCCCGGATCTTCGCCTGGCGGTAGTCGCGGGTGACCCGACGACCGTGAGCAGGCTCGAGGGCCGCCAAGCGCTCGGCGCCGGTTGGGTGAGCTACCTACTCCAAGACGCCGTGGCCGACTTGTGGGGGGCGCGGTCTACGGCCAAGCTCCTCGATCGGGCATCGGCCACCTATGCACGTCGCCGTGAGGCACTCATGGGTGCCCTGACCGAGCGCGGCTTCGAGCCAACGGGTTCGTCCGGTCTCACCTTGTGGGTGCCGGTGAGCGACGAGCACGCCGTTGTAGCCGGGCTGGTCCAGGAGGGGTGGGCGGTGAGCCCAGGGGAGCGCTTTCGGATCACGTCGCCCTCGGGCATCCGGATCGCCTTCGCCACGCTCGAGGAGCATGAAGCACCAGAGTTGGCCGGCGCCCTCGCTCGCTGCGTCCACCAGCAGCTCAGGCGGGCGGGATAGCCAGCGCCGTGCTCAGACCGTGCCACTCGGCGCTGGCTCCCGCTCGGCTCCAGTCCTGCTGAATTCCGAGGGCTATACAGTGGGTGCCGTACCGAGGACCAGGGGGGACGGCGATGTTCGATTCGGCCATGGAGACATTGCTGGCCAAACAAGCGATCACCGAAGTCCTGTACCGCTACTGTCGCGGCTTGGACCGGATGGATCGGGCCCTTGCCATGTCGGTCTGGCATGAAGGGTCAACCCTCGATTATGGGCCCATCTTCAGGGGCAGCGGTGCCGAGTTCGTCGACTGGGTGTGGGTTGCCCACGAGGCCCTTGCCGCTCACTCGCACCAGATCACCAACATCCTGATCGACGTGAATGGCGAATCTGCCACCAGCGAGGCCTATGTCACGGTTGCCCTTCGCACGAAGCCCGACGGGGGATCGATCATGGACATCGTCGACCGCGGCCGGTACCTCGACCGTTGGTCTCGGCGCCACGGGGTCTGGGCCATCGATCATCGGACGTTCGTCGAGGATTTCCAGGCCGTCTATCCCGTTCCGCTCAACGAGGCCACCGACGGGTCCCAGTCGACGGGAAGGCGAGCCGCCGACGACCCGAGCTACAACGTCTTTGGTTGATCGCCCGGTGCCGACCAGTGAGCTGGTTGGAGTGCCCGAAGAAGCTCCCATCGATCCGTGACTAGCCTCCAGCCATGACCGACGCTACTCAGGAGCCGATCACGATCTTCTATAACGCGAAGTGCTCGAAGTCGCGCCAAGCCCTCGCACTGATCGAGGAGCAGGGCAAGCCCTTCACCGTGGTCGAATATCTGAAGACGCCGCCGGATCGATCCACCCTCGAAGCCATTGTGGCCCGGCTCCCGGGCCCACCCGTCGAGCTGCTACGGACCGACGACCCCGCATTTCGGGAGCTCGGCCTGGATGAGGAGTCAGTGACCACCGGGGCAGAGGTGATAGACGTCTTGGTGTCCCACCCCGAGGTGATGCAGCGCCCTGTGGTGCTGCGCGGGGACACGGCAGTCATCGCTCGTCCACCCGAACTTGTGGCCAACGTGTTGGACTAGGCCGGTCGGGCCGTCCACGCCCAGGTGGACCGGCCACTACGAGCCCGCTGCCAGCTCGTGCAGCGATCCGCTCACGGGGATGGCGATCCACCCCTCGCGGGTGGCGGCCACCCGGTCCTCGTCTGGGATCGGCTCCACCATGCCCAGCGTGGCCGCCCGGGCCACCAGCGCGGCGATGAGGGCGTCAAATGCGTCGTCACTGGACAGACATCGATGCACCTGTTCGTCGGTCATGCGCAGCCACGCCTCCGTCTCGACCAGGAATCCCCGCACCAGGCTTCGTCGAACCTCCACATTGTTCTTGCCCTTGTAGCCGCGTGAAGGATGATTCCACCGGCGCAGAGCAGCAGCCGGGTATGCCTCCGTAATCACGCCGGAGCCATCGAGGGGAATCCGATCGGGCAAGCCGGACAGCAGGGAGGCGGCTCGCATCGCCGGCAACGCGATGCGATCGGTGGAAACCGAGAGCGGCGGTGGGAAACCCAACTGCTTCCATGCCCACAGGTCGGTGCGGCGCAAACGGAGCGCCGTGGTGTCGGTGTGGGAATAGTCACTCGGCCACCGACCGGTCCGTGAGTGCTGTGCAATCGCTTCGGCAAAGCCGATCGGCCATCCCAGGGGAACGTCGATGCCCAGCTTGTCGACCCCACCGACGAGGTCGACGATGTCGGCGTCGGCCACGCCCAGACACAGGCTGGTCACCGTTCCCCGTTGACCGGACCAGCCGATGACACAAGAGGCAGTGCCCAGCACCTGCGACGATAAGTCCACTCCAGCTGTGATCATGGAACGTCGATCGTAGGCTCCCGGGTCCCGGAGGGGCTTCGGCCGGGAGCACGGTGAGTCAGTCGCACAGGTGCCGGAGTCTGGAGGCGATGCGTGGAGCTGCGTTCGAACAGTGGGTCAGGAACAGGGAGGGTTCGACAACCTCAACTTCGAGGACGAGGGGGTTCTCCTCGGCGCCGTCCACGACATCAACCCGTGCGTAGATAGTGGGCCCGACAAGACGCACTACCGCTGCCATGACGTTCTCGGCCAGGACTTGCTGATCACGTCGGGGTTCGGCCGCCGAAATGATCTGTTGCTCCCAGAGCCGTTCAGTCACGCCTACATCTGCTCGAAGGAGTGCCTGCTTGTGGATGGCGTGGCTGTAGGAGCCGCCCAGAAAGATCAGCCCCGTCTCACCCTCGGCGTCGATCCTCGACTGGTAGGGCTGGACCATCACGGTCTGACCCTCGGCGTGGAGGCGGCGGATGTGCCGATCAGCGATCTCGACGTCCTGGGCGACATAGCGGGCTGCACCGATGCCACCGCTGGCAACCGATGGCTTGACGACATAGTCGTCAGACGGCGGACGCCACGGTCCATTGGGTGCCACCCATTCGGTCGGCACTGTGGGGGCCCCTTCGGCTGCGAGGTCGATGAAGTACGTCTTGTCGCTTCCCCAATCGAGTATCGAGGCCGAATTCACGAGACGCGTCCGGGTCTC
>DASXMT010000164.1:0-8489 GCA_036495505.1 Acidimicrobiales bacterium
CATCGACTTCTCCCTCCCCCTCCGCCTCCTGGGGGCCGAAGCTGAACCAAACGTGGGTTTCCCGTTCCGACAGCTGGCCGCCGACGAGAACGTGCTGTTCGCCGACCACTTCGTCACGCTCCCCATGATTGGCGGCCCACAGACTTTCCACCACGTGGTGTCGAACCTCAGTCCCGGCATCACCGAGGTCACCCTGCGGCCGGCCGTCGACTGCGACGAGCTCCGGGCCACCTCGGACAACTGGCCGGCCCGGGTGGCTGACCACATCCTGCTCGTTGCCGACCGCGGGCTCGGAGCGGTGATCGACGGGTCAGGTGCCATCCGAATCGGCTATCGCCCGCTCCGGGACTTGATGCGCAAGGGTTAGGCCCGCGAGCGAAGAGCCTGAGCCCCTCAGAACTCGGTGATCTCGACGATCCGACGCTGGAGGTCGCGGTACTCGGGGGTGTTTGTGATGGGCAACAGGGCCAGGACCTTGCCCATGTTCCCGGCAACTTTGACTTTTCCCTGCATGAAGGCGGCGTTGGCGTCCAACTCCGCCTTTTGGATGGCAACGGCATCCGTCCACGCTGTGGTCAGGGTCACCTCGGGATCGGCCAGGACCCCGAGGGCGCTCTCGCGAAGATGGCCGTCCTCGAGCACCCAGTAGTACTTGACCTCACCATCGGGACCGCCGGTGACCTCGTACTGCATGCGGGCGCTGGCACCCGGCCGGTCGGGCTGGTCGGCGGCCAGTGCACGCGTCTCGTCGAACCATTCTGGTGAGAGCCACTTCGCCATGCCAGATCTCCTGTCGTCGCCCTGTGGTCCGGGTTACCGGTGGCTCACGGCACCGACCGGGGCGAACAGATCATGCTCGATCTCGTCCTCGGGCAGGCCGGGGGCGACGGCTTTCCCGTTCACCATGATCTTGGCCAGCTCGTAGTCGTCCTGGGGCTCGATGGTTTCCATCACCTCGGGAGGCAGGCCGAACCAGAACTTCGACGTGGGGTCGACCTGGGTGGCATGGGCCAACAGGGCCTGGCGGCGGACGTCGGCGAACCCAGTGACATCGATGGACGTGGTGAAGCGGTCCTCTGGCATCTTCTCCCAGCGCTCCCGCCATTTCTCGTCGAAGGGAGACTCCAGGCCCAGTTCCAGGAACTTCTCGTGGATGGCCTGGAAGCGGCGGCGGGAGAAGGTCGTGTAGTAGAGCTTGCTCGGCTCCCAGGGCGGCCCGGCATTCGGGTAGGCGTCGGGATCACCGGCAGCCTCGAAGGCGATCACGCTGATCTCGTGGTCACGCAGGTGGTCGGGGTGGGGATAACCGGACTGCTCGTCGCCATAGGTCACGATCACTTGAGGCCGGGTCCGGCGAATGGCAGTCACCAGACGGCCTACCGCCTCGTCCAGGGGGGCCTGGGCGAACGAGGCCGGGTTGGCGTTGGCCTCGGTGCCGGGCATGCCCGAGTCCCGGTAGCCCAGCTGGACGACCTCGTCGTACCCGATGATCACCGCGGCCCGAGCCAATTCCTCCTTGCGGAGCTCGATGATCCGCGCCTGGTTCTCGGGCGTGTCCATGGCCGGATTGAGAATTTCGCCCTCCTCACCTCCGGTGCAGCACACGAGTACGGTGTGAACACCTTGAGCGTGGTACCGGGCGACGGTCCCAGGGCCCTTGGACGACTCATCGTCGGGATGGGCGTGAACAGTCATCAGGCAGAGCGGCTCGGTCACACCGATCACGCTACCGGGAGCCGAACCCCTAAGCTGCATTGACGTAGGACTAGGTAAGGAATGGTCACCATGGGTGTCATGAAGCGTCTGTCGGGCATCGTGCAGGCCAAGACGAACAAGCTTTTGGACAAGGCGGAAGATCCACGGGAATCCCTCGATCTCTCCTACCAGAAGCAACTAGAGAGTCTGCAGAAGGTCCGGAGGAGCGTTGCTGACGTCACGACGGCGAAGAAACGCATCGAGCTCCAGGCGGGCCAGCTCCAACAGCAGGCCGACAAACTCCAGCAGCAGGCCAAGGCGGCGCTGACCCAGGGAAACGAGGACCTGGCTCGTGAAGCGCTGGGTCGCCGTGCAGCGCTGGCCGAGCAGCTGACCGACCTGTCCGGGCAGCACCAGCAGGTGGCCGACCAGGAAGTGAAGCTCATCTCCACGGCCCAGAAGTTGCAGTCCCAGGTCGACTCCTTCCGCACCAAGAAGGAGACCATGAAGGCCACGTACACCGCGGCCGAGGCCCAGACGAAGATCGGTGAGGCCGTCTCGGGCATCTCTGAATCGATGGGCGACGCCGGGATGTCGATGCAGCGGGCCCAGGACAAGATCGACAGCATGCAGGCTCGGGCCGGGGCCATGGACGAGCTCCTCGCCTCCGGTGCCCTCACCGACCTGACCCATCCGGTGGACGACATCCAGGCCCAACTGGACCAGCTCTCCACCACGTCGGCCGTCGATAACGAGTTGGCTGCGCTCAAGGCCGAGGTGGGTGCCGGCGCGCCGGCCGAGTTGACCGCTCCGGCCGCCCCGGCCGCTCCTGAGGCCCCCGCAGCTCAGCCCGCAGCAGATCCGGGCACCAACGGGGGGACGGGAGGGGCGCCTTCATGATCGTCCGCATCCTGGGCGAAGGGCAGTACTCGGTCCCCGACGAGCACCGGTCAGAGTTGGAAGCACTGGACAACACCCTGCTGGCGGCGGTGGATGCAGGCGCCGAGACGGCGTTCGCCACGGCTCTCGGCGCGGCGGCTGCGGAAGTCCGGCGGGTGGGGACGGTCCTACCCGACGACGAGTTCTACCCCTCCGACCTTGTCTTGCCATTCGAAGACGCCACGCTGAGCGAAACGAAGGAGCTCCTTGCCGGGGGAGCCGCCGCCGAGGGGGACCAATGAGCACCGCTCGGAATATCCCGGGTGACCGTGGGCTGACCCTGCGCATGTTCACCACCGGCCTCTTGCTGGTCCTGCTGTACGGAGCGGTGGTGGGCATCCTCATCGCCGTGGGTATCTCCTACGTGGTCGTGCTGGTCATCGCCGGCGTCCTCCTGTTCTGCCAGTACTGGTTCTCGGACAAGATCGCCATATTCGGCATGGGCGGTCGGATCGTGACCCCCGAACAGGCGCCCGAGCTCCACGGGGTGATCGACCGGCTGTGCGCCCTGGCCGACATGAAGAAGCCCCGGGTGGCGATAGCCGACACCGACGTGCCCAATGCATTCGCCACCGGGCGCAGCCCGAACAACGCGGTGGTGTGCGCCACCGCCGGCCTCATGCGCCGCCTGGACGAGCCCGAGCTCGAGGCCGTGTTGGCTCATGAGCTGTCCCACGTGGCCCACCGGGACGTGGCCGTGATGACCATCGCCAGCTTCCTCGGCGTGGTGGCCGGGCTGGTCACCCGGATCATGTTCTGGACCGGGATGATGGGTGGCTTCGGCGGGAACAATCGAGGAGGTGGGAACAACAACAGCGGCGACCAAGCGGCCATGGTGGAGATGATGGTCCTGTTGGTGTCGGTGGCTGTCTATGCCATCAGCTTCCTGCTCACCCGGGCGCTGTCCCGCTACCGGGAGCTCGCCGCCGACCGCTCTGGTGCATTGCTCACCGGGCAGCCTTCGGTGCTTGCCTCGGCCCTGGTGAAGGTGACTGGCGAAATGTCGCGCATCCCCACACGGGACCTTCGCTCGGCAGAGACGTTCAATGCCTTCTATTTCACACCGGCGCTGTCGAGCAACAACAAGAACAGCGGCAACGGTTTCAGCATCTCCTCCCTGTTCTCAACGCACCCCTCGCTCCAACAGCGACTGGACCAGCTGGCCCGCATCGAGGCCGAGCTGGGCCGGCCGGCCTGACCCCGGCGATGGGTCAGCGGGCGGCCTGCAAGGCGGACCTGCGGGCATGCCGAATGTCGGGTGGGTGCCTGGGCCACATGTCGGGTCAGCGGGCGACCCGGTAGATGGGCAAGCGCCTCGACGCGTTGATGGGCCGCACCAAGCCCATCCAGGCCAACCTGGATGCCCTGTTCGCCCTGCCCTCGGCGGCCATCACCCTGCAGAGCGCCGCGGGTCTGACCGCATCGGGCCGGGCCGGCGTTTGCTACAAGCCGCCTACCGGCCAGTCTTTCGACGACATGCAGGCCGAAGTGATGAAGCTGCTGGCCATGGAGGGCGGGGGCACGCTGCGGTCGTCCGAGGACTCCTACGGCTACCACTGGGTGGTGGTGGAGAACGCCGACACCCAGGCCCTGGTCACCCAGGTGCACCTGGTCAACTCCTCGTTGAGCGACGCCGGCTGGGGTCCGCAGCTCCTGTGCTCGGTCTTCGGGATCGGGCCCGCGCCCAAAGACGCCGATCCGGCCGACGGCCCCCCGGCCATCATCATCCCGTCCACCGAATACCTCGTGTATCTATTCAAGCGGGGAACGTTCTATCCGTTCGTGCCCGACGGCAAGGAACACCGCAGTACCGACAAGGAGTTCAAGCTCAAGAGCCTGCTCGCCAATGACCTGGTCATCGAGCAGGATCTCGATCGCTGGTTCCCGCTCTGGAATCTTCCCGTCGGCTGAGATCTTCCCGTCGGCTGAGACCTACTTGTGGATTGAGACCTACTTGTCGGTTGAGTGGCCGTCGCGGAGGGCGGCGATCTCGGTGGCCAGCTCGACGTCCCGCCGGGTGATCCCACCCGAATCGTGGGTGGTCAGGGCCAAGGTGACGGTGTTCCAGCGGATGTCGATGTCCGGATGGTGGTCGGCCGCCTCGGCCAGCGCCCCGACCGCGTTCACGTAGGCCAGGGCGCCGGCAAATCCCTGGCACTTGGTCGTCCGCACCAGTTGGTCGTCCTGATGGGCCCAGCCGGTGCCCTCGAGCCCGTTGAGCGCCTGGCTGAGCTCGGCTGGGGTGAGGACTGGATCGCGCATGTCAGGCACCCACCGGTTGGGTCGGCGTAAAGGTCACCGGCATCTCGTCATAGCCGGACACGAAGTTGGCCGCCCGTCTCGGTAGTTCGGTGTCGACGGCCATGGCCAGGTCGGGCAGCCGTGTCAGCAGGCGGTCGAACATGACCGACAGCTCCAACCGGGCCAACCGATTGCCCAGACAGAAGTGAGCCCCGAACCCAAAGGCCACATGGTCGTTGGGTTGCCGCTCGATATCGAAGCTATCGGCATTCTCGAATACGGCCTCGTCCCGGTTGGCCGCCGGATACAGCAACAGCAGCTTCTGGCCCTTCTTTATGGTCTCGCCGTGCAGGTCCACGTCGCGGGTGGCGGTCCGGGCCATGTTCTTGATGGGCGAGACCCAGCGGAGCATCTCCTCGACAGCCAGCAGCATCTTGGAACGGTCGGCCCGGAGCGCCTCGAGCTGGTCGGGGTGGCGGAGAAGCTCGTACATGCCCCCGCTGATGACGTGGCGCGTGGTCTCATCGCCACCGATGAGGATCAGGAGCGACTCGTGGATCAGGGAGGAGTCGTCGAGATGGTCGCCCTCGATGTCGGCGTGCACCAGCGTGCCGATCAGATCGTCGACCCGGCCGTCCTGGCGGCGGTCCTCGATGACATTGGTGCAGTAGGCGGTGTAGTCGACGAAGGCACCGGCGGCAGCCTCCATGGCCTTGGGGTCGGGGGATCCGAGGGACCTGAGCATGTCGTCGGACCACCGCAGGAGGTCGTCGCGGTCCTTGGGGGCCACCCCGAGCATGTTGCCGATGACGATCATGGGCAGCGGGGCAGCCACGTCCCGCACGAAGTCGGCGCTGCCCCGCTCGCACACGCCGTCGATGATCTGGTCGCAGATGACCTGGATGGCCTCCTCGCCCTCCTTGATGCGCTTGTGGGTGAACCCCTCGCTGACCAACCGGCGGCGCCGAAAGTGCTCCGGGGCGTCCATATCGATCATCATCGGCAGCGGACCCGAGTCTGGCCGGATGCCACCGGCGTTCGAAAAGGTGTCTGGGTCCTTGGAGATCTCCTTGACGTCGGCGTGGCGGGTGATGCCCCAGATGTCGGCCTTCTCGTCGTAGTAGGCCGGGGCGTTGTCGCGCATCCAGGCAAAGGCCGGGAACGGGTTGCCGCCGTAGAACTGTCCGTCGACCAGGTTGATCTCGATGTCAGCGGGTGGTCGGGGCACCATGGTCCTCCATGCCTTCTCCAAGCGGTCGACGGGCCACAAAGTCAACGATACCGAGACGCGAGTCCCAGTACCGAGACAATTGGAACGCGTTAGGCCGCGTTCAACCTAGGCCGCGTCCAACCTAGGTCGCGTCGCCAAGCGCAGGGAGTCGTGCGAGCAGGTCCACTTGGGCGGCGATGAGCTTGCGGCGGGCCACGTCCAGAGAGAACCAGGCCGCCCGGTCCACCTCGGGGAAGGACTGCCGTTGGCCCGAGCGGGGCGGCCACTCCATCTCGAACTGGTTCGACGTGATGTCCGACGGGTCGAAGTCGCCCTCGACAGCCCAGGCCCGTACCCGCTTCCCTCCGGACTGGGTGATCTCGCCCAGATCCGTCCGGGGACCACGCGGCGCTGGACGGCCCAGCTCTTCGGAGAATTCCCGTTCGGCCACGGCGGACAGTGCTTCGCCTTCTTCGACCTCGCCTTTGGGGATCGACCAGGCTCCTGCATCTCGCCGGGACCAGAAGGGGCCGCCGGGATGGACCAGCAGCACCTCGGTGCTCCCGTCGGCGCCCCGGCGGAAGACGAGGAGTCCGGCGCTCTGGGCGGCCATGGTTATCGAACCGGTCGGTCTTCGCTGGTGCTGTTTGCGCTGAGGCTCGGCTGGGCTCAGGGGTGGGTCATGGACTCGGGACGAACCGCTTTGTCGAACTGCTCCCCGGTGAGGAGCCCGAGCTCGACGGCAGCCTCGCGCAAGGTAGTGCCCTCCTGGTGGGCCTTCTTGGCCACCTTGGCCGCGTTGTCGTAGCCGATCAGGGGATTGAGCGCGGTGACCAGCATGAGCGAATTGTTCAGGTGTTGGCGGATGCGGTCTTCGTTCGGCTCCAGGCCGACCACGCAGAACTTGGTGAAGGCGTCGGACGCCTCGGTCAGGAGGTCGACCGAATGGAGGAAGTTGTGGATGATGACCGGCTTGGCCACGTTCAACTCCAGGTTGCCCCGGCCGCCGGCCATTGCGATAGCCGTGTCGTTGCCGTGTACTTGGATGCAGACCATGATCATGGCTTCGCTCTGGGTCGGGTTGACCTTCCCCGGCATGATGGACGATCCCGGCTCGTTCTCGGGCAGCCGGAGTTCTCCGAGGCCCGAGCGAGGGCCTGAGCCCAACCATCGGATGTCGTCGGCGACCTTGATGAGGGAGACGGCGAGGGTGCGTAGGACGCCGCTGGCCGCCACGAAGGCGTCATGGGCGGCCAAGGCGGCGAACTTGTTGGGGGCGGACACGAACGGGAGACCGGTGATCTCGGCGATGGCCTGAGCCACCCGATCGCCGAACTCGGGATGGGTGTTGAGCCCGGTGCCCACCGCCGACCCCCCTGCGGCCAGCTCGTACAGGTCGCCCAACGAGTACTCGATGCGCTTCAGATCGGCATCGAGCTGGGCCACGTACCCCGAGAATTCCTGGCCCAGCGTCAGCGGCACGGCGTCCATCAAGTGGGTGCGCCCGATCTTGGTGATGTCGGCGAATGCCGCCGACTTGGCGGCCAGGGCGTCGCGCAGGTGGCGGATGGCCGGCAACAGCCGGTGGGTGATCTCTTCGACTGCAGCGATGTGCATGGCCGTGGGAAAGGTGTCGTTCGACGACTGGGACATGTTGACGTCGTCGTTGGGGTGGATGGGATCCTTGGATCCCTGCACGCCGCCGGCCAGCTCGATGGCCCGGTTGGAGATGACCTCGTTGGCGTTCATGTTGCTTTGGGTGCCGCTGCCCGTTTGCCAGACGCTGAGCGGGAAATGATCGTCCAGCTTGCCGGCCGACACCTCGCGGGCGGCGGTCACGATGAGCTCTGCCTTCTCGGCTGAGAGCTTGCCCAGGTCGGCATTGACCCGGGCCGATGCCTCCTTCAGGATGCCGATGGCCCGGATCAGGGGCTCAGGCATGCGATCGTCTCCGATGGGGAAATGAACGAGGGAACGGGCGGTCTGGGCGCCGTAATACCGGTCCGACGGCACCTCGATCTCACCCATGCTGTCGGTTTCTTTGCGCATGGCCACGGCCAGCTCCTCTCGCTTACGGAACCCCCAACAGTGCCGGGCGATGACCCTACACGGCTCGGACACCGTGTGGAATCTCGGCCGAGGAGGTCCCGGTGGAGCGAAGCGCCATGCCTGCTCGCCATACCTGTTTGGCCGCTTCGATGTCCTCGGCTCGAGGTCCGTCGCCTCCCCCCGGCACCTCGAGGATGGCCGGCAGTCCTTGGAGGGCGTGGTGGCCAAGCAGGGCGCCGAGGGCACCCGGCCCGATGGTGCCCTCCCCGATGTTCTCGTGGCGATCCCGGTTCGCACCGAACGGCACCTTCGAGTCGTTGAGGTGGAGGCAACGGAGTCGATCGAGCCCGACGCT
>DASXMT010000165.1:0-2976 GCA_036495505.1 Acidimicrobiales bacterium
CCACAGTTCGGGCGTGACGCCGACGCTCGGCCGCCTCCCTCTGGAGCACTACGACCGGCAGGCAACCGCCAACGGGCACGAGAACCAGGATCACCCCGAGAGGAAACAACAGAGGCAGAGCGATGCCACCGGCCTGCAACAACCCCCACACCAAGACGGGCAACAAGACCGCCGTACCCACGCCCTGGACCGTCTGTAGAGCCAACTGGTCGACGCTCACATCAGTCACGGCCATCGCCGTCGTAGTGCGGTCCCAGAATCGACCCCGCATGAGCCCGACCTCGGCAGCCCAGGTCGCCGCGGACAAGCCAACGAGGTTGGACAACCTGCCGAGATGAGTAGCCGGCCCGGGCCCCACGCCGACGGCGTCCATGCCCGAGAGCTTGACAAGGGGTCGTGATGGGCGAATGCCTCGGACCAAGCCTGCCACGCCCACCCCGAAGACGAGCCCACATAAGATGGCGGCGTTCACTCGACTCCCACCTCCTGCGCGAGCAGCCGCACCGGCGGTCGCGGCTTTGTCATCCGGACCATCAGAGTGAGTCCGGCCACGTAGAGGGCGCCGATAGCCATCAAGATCACCTGTCCAGTCGGCGTTCCGAACGGTGCGAGGTAGCTGTGAGCGAGTACAGCCAACACGGCGGCAAATGCCACGCTGAACACGATCACCGTGCGGACCCCGCTTCGCGAGGACGCCCTGCTGGTCTCGATCCGGAGACGGACGGCTACGTCCTCTCGGGTCGAGTCGGCCAATGCACCCAACAGATCTCCAAGCCGCTGTGCCCGAGACGACGAGGCCAGGATCAGTGCGCAAACCACCCGATCGGTGCTGGGATCGGCCACTTCGTCAGCGAACAGAAGCAGTGCGTCCTTGTTGTACATCCCAGCCCGGAGCCTGCCGGCCAGCGCCAACGTCGCCGGACGAATGGGTACGGGCGACATGGATGCCGTGGCCATGATCGCCTGATTCAGCCCAGCCGACGCGGCGAGCGTGCTGTGGAGCATCTCCGTCCACGTGGCAATGGCTTCGAGCTTGGCCACCGACAACGCACCAGACGTCTGCCCGAAGAGCGACGGCAAACCAAGGGTGGCGATGACCCCGATGGGAAAGGCGACCGGCCATCGGGTAATCACTGTGGCCAACGCCCCCACAGCACAAGCCCCCGCCAGGCGAACGCCTCCGTGTCTTCCAAGTACTGGCTGCATTGTCTTCCGTATCGAGGCTCGAAGTCCTGTCTGGGTCGACGACGTGGAGGGGGTCTTCAATCGAGCACTCTGTGTGCACGCCGTGACGACACCAACCACGCCAAAGCCGAAACAGAGAGCGCAGAGGATGGCGGCCGCGATCATGTCCAGACCCTTTCGTGGTCCTCCTGGTCGCTACTCGGCTCGTAGCCATTGCGAATCAAGTCCCGGAGGGTCTCGGGGCGGAGCGGTGCACCGACAACAGCTCGCCGATCAGGGCCGGGACGAAATATCTCGTTGGAGACCACTTGTGACCCTTCAGCGTCGACCACTTCGCGGATCGAAGATACGAAGCGTTGGCGACGAGCCGGGCCAGCGAACCAGGTCGCTTCGTCGTCTTGGATGGAGGAGTCAAACCCATATACACCGGGATGACCCGTATTGATGGCACTCCGAGGGCCTGCGTGCTCTGGCATGTCCGAGGAAGACCAGCTCGGCGGGACTCGCCCGTAGTCGCCTTCGTACCCGGGGTCACCGGTCAGGGTCGGATGCTCGATGTCCAGGTACACGACGAAGTGGACTGCGCCAGCCACCAGGAGGTTGGTCGCCTCGAGCGGGAGACGCTCAGGAGCCTGGACCGCATAGGAGGCGATGCGTCGAAATACGCCAGCTGACGAGTCCGAATGGATCGTGCACATTGATCCCGACCGGCCCTGACTCATGGCGTTGAGCATGGGGAGGATCTCGTCGCCCAACACTTCACCGACAATGACCCTGTCGGCGTTCATCCGTAGCGCTCGACGAACGAGATCGGCAACCCCCACCATTCCTTCCCCCTCGAGGTTTGCCGGTCTCGCTTCCAGAGCCACGATGTCCGGATGCCGAACCTCGTCCTTGTCCAAGGCGAGCTCCAGCGACTGTTCGATGGTCACAATGCGCTCTCGCGGCGGGATGACCGAGGCCAGAGCTCGAAGGAGGGTTGTCTTGCCCGAGTTCATCGCACCGGCGATGACGATGTTCTTTCGAGCCCGGACCGCCGCAGTCAGGAACGAGGCCATTCCGACATCGACGGTCCCAAGACCCAGGAGCTCGTCGACCGAAAGGTCGACGAAACGGTGGCGGCGGACAGAGATGGCCGGGCGGGTCGTAACGGCCATCAGGGCCGAAAGCCGACTCCCGTCCGGGAGTCGCAGATCGAGCTCAGGGCGAGCTATATCGAACCTCCGCTCGGACAGTCCGAACCTTGCGGCGGCTGACCTCATGATCTCGATGAGCTCTTCATCGGAGTCGGCGATGGGCGGCATCGCCTGTTTTGCGCCGTCGGCATAGGTCACCCAGACTCGATCGAACCCGTTGACATCGATGTTCTCGATGGACGGGTCGTCAATGAGCGACTGGAGGCCGCCCATCCCGAAAAGGGCGTCGAGAATTGACTGGGCGAGACGTTGCTCCTCGTCAGATGTGGGGAGCGGCGCGTCGCTGGCCAGGTGCTCAATGCCAAGAGCGTCCATATGTACGAATATGCGCTGTCGAGCGAACTCACGCCGATCCTCGTTTCGAAGGGCCGATACCTCCTCAGCGGCGAGATCTTCGGCTACCAGCGTCCGTATCTTCGTAGCGAGAGAGGCGGTCATGACGGGTCTGCCGGAGTCATGGGAGGACCTTCAGTGACGACGGCGGCCCTTGGTCGCCGGGACGGGCAGCGCTTTCTTCTTTACCGGTCCGCGCCGCCGAGCTGATCACATCGGCGTCGCCGGTTCTTTGTGCCTCGTTGGACTTATCGGCCTGATT
>DASXMT010000166.1:0-4699 GCA_036495505.1 Acidimicrobiales bacterium
CGACCTCCACCAAGAACCCCGACTACTCCGACCTGCTCTACGTGGACACCCTCATCGGTCCCGACACGGTCAACACCATGCCCGACACCACCATCGCCGACTTCTTGGACCACGGCACCGTGGCCCGCACCGTCGACACCCACTTGGACGAGGCCGACCAGGTCGTGGCCGACCTGGCTGCTGCCGGTATCGAGATGGCCGATGTGGCGGCCACCTTGGAGGACGAAGGGGTGGCGTCGTTCGCCAAGTCCTTCGACGAGCTCATGCAGTCCCTGACCAACAAGGCCAATCAGCTGTCGAGCTCCTCATGACCCGACCGGTCGGCGCACGGTCCGGAACGACGACACCAAGTCGGCCTTGGCCGCTCCGGCGCCTCCAGTGACCACCGACACCACCGCGCCCGCGGTGGGGGCCTCTGTCCACCGGTCGTTGCCCGCTGCCTTCACCAAGGCGCCCCCCGTGGCCCTGGTCATCTTCGGGGCCTCGGGTGACCTGGCCGCCCGCAAGATCTTCCCCGCTCTGGCCCGCTTGGCCGAACGGGGCACGCTCGACAACGGCTTCGTTGTCATCGGTGTAGCCCGTACCCAGTGGTCGGACGAGAAGTTTCGCCAACATGTGCTGGAGTCCACCCCGCAGGGGGGAGACAACTGGAAGGCGTTCGTGGCACGATTCCGTTACGTCAGCGGCGAGTACGACGACCCCGACACCTTTTCCGCCCTCAAGGTCAACCTCGAGCGGGCCGACCGGGAGGACGGAACCGGGGGCAACCGGCTGTTCTACCTGGCCACCATTCCAGCCGTCTTCGGCCCGGTGGCTGAGGCGTTGGCCAAGAACGGGTGCAACGAACCGGCCGGTGACGGCACCATCGCCCGCCTGGTGGTGGAGAAGCCGTTCGGGCGGGACCTGGCCAGCGCCATCGAGCTCGACGCGGAGCTTCACACCGCCTTCGACGAGAACCAGATCTTCCGTATCGACCACTACATGGGCAAAGAGACGGTCCAGAACCTGCTCGCCCTCCGGTTCGCCAACGCCGTCTTCGAGCCCACCTGGAACCGCCGTTACATCGAGCAGATCCAGATCACCGTGGCCGAGAGCCTGGGGGTGGAGCACCGCGGTGGTTTCTACGAGACGGCGGGCGCGCTGCGCGACATCGTCCAGAACCACGTCATGCAGGTGCTGGCCCTCACGTTGATGGAATCGCCCACCAGCATGGATGCCGACCGCATCCGGGACGAGAAGGTGAAGCTCCTCCAGGCCATCGCCATCCCGACCCCGGACGAGGCCATCGACAAGTCGGTCCGCGGTCAGTACGACGAAGGGTTCATCGACGGGGAAAAGGTCGTCGCCTATCGGGACGAGCCCGACGTCGATCCCGAGTCGTGCACCGAGACCTATCTGGCCCTTCGCCTCCAGGTGGACAACTGGCGCTGGGAGGGGGTGCCGATCTACGTGCGTACGGGGAAGCGGCTCCCGGCCCGGGTCACCGAGGTAGTCCTCCAGTTCCAGCAGGTCCCCCACCTCCTGTTCGACCGACGCAGCAGCCGGGACCTCAAGCCCAACGTCCTGATCCTCCGGATCCAGCCCGACGAGGGCATCACCTTGGAATTCGGGGCCAAGGTCCCCGGCGAGGCATTCCGGATCCGGTCGGTGGCCATGGACTTCTCCTACGCCGAGACCTTCGCCGGCGAGGAGGCGGCCGATGGCTACGAGCGGCTGCTCCACGACGCCATGATGGGTGACGCCACCTTGTTCATCCGCTCCGACGAGGTGCGACAGGCGTGGAAGATCGTCGACCCGTACCTGCAGGCCTGGGCCGAGGGCGCTCCCCTGTACTTCTACCCCGCCGGGTCGTGGGGCCCGCACATGGCCGATCTGCTGGTCGAACGGCATGGCGACCATTGGCGCAATCCCGATCTCGAGCTGGACCTCTCCGGCGGTCGCCTGGCCGAGCCCGAATGAACGAGAGGACCGGTCGATGAACGGAACCGTGGAGGTGGTCGATTCGGTCGCCGACCGTTTCGCCGACGTGGTGGGCGACGTGCTCGCCCGGGGCACGACCGGAGGGGCCGGAGGCGAGGGTTTCTCCCTCTTCCTCTCGGGCGGTCCGACGGCCAAAACCGCGTACGAGCAACTCGCCCGGACGTCCGGTCCCGGCACCACGCCGTCGGTCGACTGGACCCGAGTGGATGCCTACTGGGGGGACGAGCGCTGCGTGCCCCCCGACGACGCGGACTCCAACCTGCGCCTGTGCCGGGAAGCCCTGCTCGACCGGGTGGGCCCGGTGCGATCCATCCATCCCATGTACACGGGCGGCGACCCAGCCGCCGCCGCAGCCGCCTACCAACAAGAGCTGAGCGGACTGGACGCCTACGACCTGGTCCATCTGGGCATGGGCCCCGACGGCCACTGTGCATCGCTCTTTCCCGGGTCGGCGACGCTCGATGCCCCTGACGACGTCCTCGTCATGGTCGACACCGATCCCAACGCCGTCAACCCCCACGAGCGGATCACCTTGACCCTCCCGGCCATCGCCCGAGCCCGCCTCGTCGTGTTCACCGTGGCCGGTGCGTCCAAGCGAGAGGCCTTCCAACGAGTGCGGAATGGCGAGGACCTTCCCGCCGGGCGCGTGCGAGCCGGCGAGGTGCTGTGGCTGGTCGACCCCGACGCAGCCGGCGAAGCCGGCCGATGACCCCCCCTCCGACCAGCCACGATGACATCGGTCGGCACTCGGGGTGCCTCCGGTAAGGTGACTCGGATGCCCGACACCACCGGCTCGATGACCCAGGGAACCTACGAAGCAGCTGACCTGCTCGATGCCGGTTTCGGCGATCTGCAGGCCGAAGCACGGCGCCGTCGAGCCGACAGCCACGGCACCCGGGTGACCTTCTCCCCCAAGGTGTTCATTCCTCTGACCATGCTCTGCCGGGACCGCTGCGGCTATTGCACCTTCGCCAAGGCGCCGGCCCGGCTCGAGTCCGCGTATCTCCCACTCGACGACGTGCTGGCCATTGCCCGCGCCGGCCGCCAGGCCGGTTGTCACGAGGCCCTCTTCACCCTGGGTGAGGGACCAGAGGACCGCTACCCCGCCGCCCGGGCCTGGCTCGGCGAGAACGGTTTCACCTCCACGGTGGACTACCTGACCCAGGCGTGCCGCCTGGTCGTCGAGGAGACGGGGCTCCTGCCCCATGCCAACGCCGGCGCCCTCGACCTCGCCGAGCTGACCGCCCTCCGGGAGGTGTCCGCCAGCCAGGGGATGATGATCGAGTCGGTCAACCCCAACCTCGCCGCCCACCGTTCGGCACCGGACAAGACGCCGGAGCGCCGACTGGCCACACTGGAGGCCGCGGGACAAGCCGCCATCCCGTTCACCACCGGTCTTCTGGTCGGTATCGGCGAGAGCCGGGCAGACCGGCTGGCCACGTTGGCTGCCATCGCCGAGAGCCACGCCCGTTACGGTCACGTCCAAGAGGTGATCGTCCAGAACTTCCTGCCCAAGGCGGGTACATCGATGCACGGTGCCCCTCCGTGCCCGACCGACGAGTTCCTCTGGACCATCGCCGCCGCCCGCCTCATGCTCCCCGCCGACATCCATCTCCAGGCTCCCCCCAACCTGTCGGACGATCTCGGTCCCCTGCTCGGTTCGGGGATCGACGATTGGGGCGGGGTGTCCCCGGTCACGGCCGACCACGTCAACCCCGAACGCGCCTGGCCCGCCCTCGAGATCCTCCGCGCCGCCACCGAGGCGGCTGGCTACACGCTGGCCCCCCGCCTCACCCTCTATCCCGAATTCGCCACCGATCCCGAGCAGTGGCTGTCCGAGGCGATGCGGTTCCCCGTCCTCGACGCCTCCGACGCCGAGGGCCTGGGCCGTGACCACCCGTGGTGCTCGGGCGGCGAGTTCCCGCCGCCCCAGCTCCTTCCCGTACCCGGAGCGACCCGGACCCCCGTGCCCGGCGCCACCGGCTCCGTGCCCCCCTCGGTGGCCACCGTGCCCACGGCGGGCAGCGCCGTAGGCGACGTCCTGGCCGGGGTCGCGCTGGGCGACGAGGTCGGCGAGGACGAGATCGTCACCTTGTTCTCGGCCCGCGGCCACGAGGTGCGGGCCGTGGCCGCAGTGGCGGACGCCATGCGTCAGGACATCGTGGGCGACCAGGTCACCTTCGTGGCCAACCGCAACATCAACTACACCAACGTCTGCACGTTCAAATGCCGGTTCTGCGCCTTCTCCAAAGGTCCGTTGTCCCTCAACCTGCGGGGCAAGCCCTACTTGCTGGAGCTCAGCGACATCACCGACCGGGTGGCCGAGGCCGAAGCCCGTGGGGCGACCGAGGTCTGCCTCCAGGGCGGGATCCACCCCAACTTCGATGGTGACTACTACCTCGAGGTGATCCGGGCGGTCCGGGAAGCCTCGGCCACAATCCACATCCACGGGTTCACTGCGCTGGAGGTCACCGAAGGAGCACGTCGATCCGAGGTGTCGTTGGCCGAGTACCTCACGATGTTGCGGGACGCCGGGTTGAAGACGCTCCCCGGCACGGCCGCCGAGATCCTCGACGACGACGTCCGCAAGATCCTGTGCCCTGACAAGATCAACACCGAGGAATGGCTGTACGCCCACCGCACCGCGCATGGCGTCGGCCTCCGGTCCAACGTGACCATCATGTTCGGGGCAGTGGAACACCCGCATTCCTGGGCCCGG
>DASXMT010000167.1:0-4159 GCA_036495505.1 Acidimicrobiales bacterium
GTTCGTTCTCGCCGATCTCGACGAGGGAGCTGGCCACGAAGGCATAGACCGTGGTCCACCACAGGACAGCCATGGTGCCGGCGAAGGCACGATCGACCTGCCTGCGTCGCCACAGCAGGATGGGAGCCCCGACAAGGGTGAGCACGTAAACGGCGATGGCCTGGAGGGAGAGCCAGGACAGCGGACTCTGCGTCTTGGCGAACACGACGTTGGCGGCGCCGGGATCGACGACCGGCTGCCACTCGACCGCCTTGTCATAGAAGGAGGCGTAGCCATCCACGTGAGGCCAGTTGAGCGAGTTGGCGAAGTTCTGGTCGCTGGGGACCAGCCACACCTGGACGGATGAGTTCACGTCCCCGACGTACTCGGACGGCCGGGCCATGATGTAGGCGATGTCGTCCCGCAGGTACTGGGAGGACAGACTGATGTAGATGGGGTTGTTGAAGTTGGTGGCGCCGTCCGTCTTGTACAGCGTGCCCAGGGCGGCGACCGAGCTCGCCGTCGGTCGGACGAACGTCGGCACGTAGGTTCTGGGCGCACCGAAGGCGGGCACGCTGGCCAGCGGGGTCAGGGTCCCCTGGTGCTCGAGCTGGGTCACCACCGATGGGGGAGCTTTGAACAGCGCCAGGCGCGCCACGTTCATGCCCAGCCAGCTGCTGGTGGTGGTGGTGCCGAACAACACCGCGTCCTTCACGTACCAGGTGAGCACCACCATCAACGGGATCGCGGCCATCGCCAGCACCCGCCGCCACTGCCGCCGCAGCACGATGACGACGACGACCAGAGCCACCAGCATCCACTCGATCTGGTACGTGCTGTTGAGCAGGACGATGGCTGCGTAGGCCCCGAAGAACCCGAGACCGGGCCAGACCCGTCCGGACCGCAGGTACCGGATGAGGCACCACCCAGCGAAGACCCCCAGCGCGGCGGTGGGATAGGCGTAGTCGAGCCAGTTCTCGAACAAGAGGTACGCGGGCGAAGCCACCACCCCCACCAGGGTGACGACCATGGCCGCCACCGGGGGGACCCTCAGCTCCACCAGCAGCCCGTAGGTGCAGAGGACGATGACGAGGCCCAGCGCCAGCGCACTGACCACCTCGATGGGCCGTTGGAGGCCGGTCGGGAACTTCACGACGATGCCGGCGTACAGGTTGAACAGTGGCGGTTGGCTGTTGAGGTGCCAGACGCTGGTAACCAGATCGTGCTTCAACAGGCCGACGTCCAGCAGCTGCCACTTGTCGGTGAGAAACGTTCCCTTGAGGACGCTGTCGTCGAATCGGACCCCGGCGGCGGCGGCGGCGGCGCGAGACAGGGTGAAGGCGCCGATCAGCACCGCGACCGGCCACTGCGCCCGTCGACCGACGAGCCACGCTCGCAGTCCCCTCCCCGTGCCGGCAGCCACGGGACGCACTGTATCGATCACATCGTCCCGGTCAACGGCCGGCACCGGGAGCCAGGCCGATGGCAGGGAACGTGGCACCGATCACGCACGCGGCGGCTGCACCCGGATCGGTCCGGGCCTGCGCCGTGGCGGCGCAACCGGTCACCGCCACCGCCGGCGGTATCGGTGCCACCACCAGCCCGGGCGGGACCGTCCAGACCCACGAACCGGCCTGTTTGATGGGAGCCTGATGGAGTGCGGCGGTGAAGTAGGCGACCGCCAGCGGGATCGAGCGCGCCCGGATGGACGCCGGCGTACCGGCCTCCGAAGGGGCGACGATCTTGGTCACCCCCCAGTCGCGGAGCGCCTGGCGCAGGTCGTCCAACTGGGAGGCGGTGCCGGTGGGCAACGGACCGTACCCGTACGAGAGCGTTGACAGGTCGATGGCGGCCTGGGCGTCCACCCGCTGGGCCGGCGTCGGCCGGGCGGGCGGCGCGGGCGTGATGCCGCCCCCGCCGACCAGGGAGAACCGGAGCCCGGCGACGGCCTGCCAGGTCATCGGGGCCTGGAGCCCCGACGAGGGGTAGGGGTAGGTGAGCACCACCGAGGAAGGCGGCAGTTTCGTCCCCACCGTCGTGAACCAGGTGGGCACGGCCACCGGCCGGGTGGTGAGCGGGAGGTCGTACTGCCAGGCGATGGGGACGATGGCCACGAGGGCCAGGCCCACGGCGACCACGGGCCCGGCGCCGGGTATCCGACTGGACATCCCGTCGGGCCGCCGGGATGCCGTGAGGTTGAGCATCGACCCGCGGCGCCCACTGCCGCCCACCGTCCAGCGGGATCGGTAGGCCCGATCCATGATGATCCCGAGCATGGCTGCAGCGAACAGATCAGCGATGCAGGAGATGCGTTCGGGAGCCACGTTGTCCAAGATCGGCACGTGTTGGAACAGCCACCAGGGCCCGTTCGCCGCACCGAGCGACAGGGCGTCGAGCACGATCAGCAGCACAGCGCAGAACCACAGCCGGAGCTCGCGGGAGAAGAGGATCAGTCCGATCACCAGAGCGACGGTCATGCCGATGCCCAGGTACCCCATCAAGAGGGGATGGCTCCCGAAGTAGCCGTACGACTCCAACACGGCATTGGGACCCCTGTCGTGGGCCCCGGGGGGCAGAAAGAGGGTGGTCCACCGGTTCCCGAAGTACGGGATATCGGGAAACACCTGTTTGGGCAGCGGGCGCGGGCCGGCCGTGGCGTACCAGGCCGGGTAGGCCAACAGCGCACCGGCGGTCACTCCCGCGGTGATGACACCAGTGGCGGCGTGCCGCCATCTCTTCCGAAGGGCCTGGCGGTCGCGGACCGCTGTCGCCCCCACCACCACGACGACCCCGATTGCCGCCCCGATGGCGCACATGGTCAGCACCTCGGAACTGATGAAGAACTGGACGGTGGCCAGCCCGCCCAGGGCCAGACCCCATAACCAGGCCCGTCCCCGCTGACCCACGATGAGCTCGTCGAGACAGAGGAACAAGAGGGGCGGCACGACCAGGGTGGCGGTGTCGACGTGCTCGAGAGCGAGGCTCTCCATAACGAACGGCGAGAATCCGTAGACGAGTCCTGCGGCAAAGGCCGCCGGTTCCCAGGTGGTCCAGCGACGGACCAGGGCACGGGCGCCCAGCGCGCTGGCCACCGGCGCCAGGGTGGCGGCCACGTTCAACGAGGCGACCGGCCCGTACAGCCAGGTCACCGGGGAAAGCGGGACACTGAGAGCCAGCACGCTGGTGTTGGCGGGGAGGTTGATGCCGTAGGGGTGGTAGAGCCTGGTGGTGAAGAACAGGCCCTGGGCGTGGGTGAACGCGTACGCCGGCCAGGCCATGAACCAGGTGAACAACGACGTGTCGCCGCACCCGCACGTCGCGGTGGAGGTTGGATGTCCGAACCAGACTCCGGACCAGATGACCAGGGCGACAACCAGGTAGGCCGCAGTGGCCATGCCGTGGATGGCCCATCGGCGTCGACTGGTGTCGCGGGCCATTGCGGAAATCTAGCCGCCGACGTCTGACCGGCCGGGGTCCGCCGGCGGCCGGCGCTGGGGGTCGAAGTTCCTGGTGGGACCGGCCAGATGCAACTTCGCTCCGGCTCGGGTGGACTACCGTTGTCCATCCGCCCAACATCTGGCGATGCCGGTACAAGGGGACACGGGCCCGGTTCGGCACGTCAGCACCAGGGCGACGACGATTTCGAGGACACCGAACGCACAAGGGGGAGCAGGAACCGGCCCGAGGGACGAGCGACCTCACCGCCGGTGGTCCTGCATGAGACGCTGATGCCATTGGCACCGAGTTGCTGGGGACGACGACGCAGCGGCGGAACGGCGATCGATGCCGATGAGTGACCGTGTGACGATGACTGACCGTGTGACCGACTCGCCCGGCGGCGAGTCGAGGGCGCGGACCTCGGCCACCGGTAAGGATCGAATCAGCGCCCTGGACGGGCTGCGGGCGGTGTCCCTCTTGATCCTCATGGGCTACCACTTCGGGGTGGGGTGGTTGCAGGGAGGCTTCTTCGGTCTCGACATCTTCTACGTGCTGTCCGGCTACCTGATCACCGGGCTGCTGTTGGGCGAGTACCGCAGGCGGGGTGGGGTCAAGCTCTCTGGCTTCTGGCTGCGGCGCGCCCGCCGCCTGCTGCCCGCACTGGTCATCGTGCTGGTGGTGGTGACTCTGCTGGTGCGGTTCGTGTCGCCCCCCGGGCTGTACCCCGACTTCCGGATGAGCT
>DASXMT010000168.1:0-7592 GCA_036495505.1 Acidimicrobiales bacterium
CAGGCACCATTCGCTGGCCTTCATTCAGATTGACGCCCCTCGGCGCGTGCAGCATGTGATGTTCGAGACGCTCGACATGGATGACGTCGGCACCACCTACGACATCTGCCGGGAGCGTGACATCGTCAGCACCTCGCTCGGCCGGCACCTCAACGACCGGATGTTCTCCTTCTACTTCCAGAACCCGTCCGGGTGGCACCTGGAGTACGGGTGGGGAGCGCGGGAAATCGACCCGGCGACGTGGCATCTGGAGCACTACAACGGCATGCGGGCGCCTGGGGAGTGGGGCCACGATGGTCTTCGCTCCATGGTGTAGCAGTGAGCACTCCGAGAGTCGCGGCGAGGAAGTCGGTGTTGTCGATCGACGATCTCGTCGACCGGGCTGAGATCATTGACGTATTGGTCACATACTGCACCGCGCTACGAACGCAGGATCTCGATCTGTTCGATGAGGTATTCGCGGCCGACGCCGTTATCGACTACACGGAGACCGGTGGGTCGCGGGCCGGATTGGAGGCAACGAAAGCGTGGCTCTCGGAGTTGCTGGCGGGCGTTCGTTCCTTCGAGCTCTTCGTCGGTGACAGCGAGTTCGACATCGCTCACGATCGGCGCTCTGCTTCGGTCCGAACAACCTGGCATGGCCTCTTCGTTCCCCGGAGCGAGGGCGCTGCGCTGCAGGTGTACGGGCATTACCAGGATCAACTGGTGCGTGGGGACCGGTGGGTCATTGCCGAGCGGGTCGATCACCCGACGGCCAGGGTCGTTGCATCCCTCGACCCCGGCGAGGGTTGAGACGAGGATCGGCGCCTTGCGCGTCGCGTTTGATAGGGACGGCGCCCCATGGGTGGCGCTCAATAGAGAAGGGTGATTGAGGTCATGGCCAATTCATACGACCGTTTCTACATCGGCGGCGAGTGGGTTCCGCCTGGCGGCGGGGACCTGCTCGAGGTGATCTCGCCGGTCACCCAGGAAGTCATCGCCACCGTGCCCGACGCTGTCAACGCCGACATGGACGCGGCCGTGGCTCCGGCCAGGGAAGCGTTCGATCGGGGCGTGTGGCCCACCCTCTCGCCGGCCGAACGGGCTGCCCACGTCGACAAGTTCGCACAGGCCTACCTGACACGTTGCCCGGAGATGTCGAGTCTCATCACCGAGCAGATGGGCTGCCCGATCTCGTTCTCCTCGCAGATCCAGGCACCCCCGGCCGGAGGAATGCTCCAGTACTTCACGGAGCTGGCCGGCTCCTATCCGTGGGAGGAGCGCCGGGCCGGGATCATCGGCGGCGATATTCTCGTGCGCCGCGAGCCGGTCGGCGTGGTCGGGGTCATTGCCCCGTGGAACGTTCCCCAGCTTGTCATCATGTCCAGGGTCGCCCCAGCCCTCATCGCCGGATGCACGGTGGTGATCAAACCGGCCCCCGAGACCCCACTCGACACCCTTCTTCTGGCAGAGATCGCCGACGAGGCCGGCCTTCCGCCCGGTGTCCTTAATGTTGTGCCCGCAGGCCGCGAGGTGGGGGAGCACCTGGTTCGAAATCCGGGCGTCGACAAGATCGGCTTCACCGGGTCGACGGCGGCGGGAAGGCGCGTGGGCTCGATCTGTGGGGAGATGCTGAAGCGCTGCACACTCGAGCTCGGTGGGAAGTCGGCCGCGATCATCTTGGACGACGCCGATTTGGCTGCGGCAGTCGAGGCCTTGCGATTCTCCTCGTTCATGATCAACGGCGAGTCGTGCCTGGCCCACTCGCGGATCCTTGCCTCGCGGGACCGCTATGACGAAGTGGTGGACGCCGTCACCGAGTTGGCCAAGGGGCTCCGCATCGGGGACCCCTTCGACGAGAGCACCGACATCGGTCCGCTTTTTGCTGAACGGCATCGCGAACGGGTCGAGGGCTATCTCGAGATCGGGCGTAAGGAGGGTGCACGCGTCACCACTGGTGGTGGCCGCCCTGGCGGTTTCGACAAGGGTTGGTACGTGGAGCCCACGGTCTTTGCTGATGTCGATTCGAGGATGCGCATCGCACAAGAAGAGATCTTCGGTCCGGTGGTCGCCGTCATACCGTTCGACGACGTGGAGGACGCTGTCGCGATCGCCAACGACTCTGACTACGGGCTGGCCGGAACGGTGTTCACCGGCGATGCAGCATTCGGACTCGATATTGCCCGTCGGATACGAACTGGGTCCATCGGCGTGAACGGGTACATGTTCGACCTCCCGGCACCGGTGGGGGGATACAAGTGCAGCGGCATCGGGCGCGAAATGGGCCCCGAGGGACTTGACAACTACGTGGAGCTCAAGTCCATCACGCCTCTGGGAGAATAGGGAAAGGCCAGGCAACTCCCAGGCAACTAGGTCTGGCTACCGGGTCAACCCGGCCACCGAGCTCCTGCACCTGGACTGACATCTCGCCGCCCGGGCCGCCGATTCGTCCGTGAGGCGGTGCTCTATGCTCCCCCGAACGTTCGTGCCGGTCCTGGCGGGCGGAGTCCGATCACGTCCAACGGGGGGAACCATGGCTCGAGCAGGCAGTCTCAGACGATCGGTCGCGCTGGTGGCGACCCTGATAGGCCTTCTGGTCGGAGGGGTAGCGGCGATTGTGGCTGCCCCGGCGGCCGGTGCAGCCAGCCCGAAGCCACTCACCATCCTGGTGACCAACGACGACGGCTACAACTCCCCGGGCATCAACACCTTGGTCCAGGCCCTCCGGAAGCTCCCCAAGGTAAAGGTGCTTGTGGTTGCTCCCGCTACCAACGAGAGCGGCACGGGGAGTAAGACGACGCCGGGCACGCTGGTCACCACCAACGTCAAGACCCTTGCCGGCTACCCGGCCGTCGCCGTGCAGGGCTATCCCGCCGACACCATTCGAGCCGCCATCGACCAGCTCCACCTCCGGCCCAACCTCGTCGTCTCCGGGATCAACCTCGGCCAGAACCTGGGGCCCGTGCTCGACTTGTCGGGCACGGTGGGCGCCGCCCGGGCCGCCGCAGTGCTGGGAATTCCCGCCGTGGCCACCAGCCAGGGCGTGGGCAGCCCGGTCAACTACCCGGTGACGGCGAAAGCGGCAATCACCTGGATCACCAGCCACCGATCCAAGCTGGTGGTGACCAAGAAGCCCCAGACGACGATCGTCAACATCAACGGTCCGTCCTGTGGCACCACGGGCTCCACCCGGGGCACGGTCAACGTGCCCCCGGCCACCACCGGCAATCCGCTGGCCGCCTCCGACTGCTCCTCGACGGCCACCAACCCGCCCGATGACGTGACCGCCCTGGGAGAGGGCTTCACCGTGGTCGATCAGGTCCCGGCCACGCCGGCCACGCCTGCCTCCTGAGCATCACCGGCCTTTTGTGCCGCTGCCAGTGCGCTTGTACCGTTGACTCAAACAACCGGTAGGTAGTCATAGGCTTGATCCCAACCGGCGGAGTCGATGGAAGGAAAGTGCACATGGAAGAGGTTCCCCGCATCATCTCGGTCGATGACCACGTCATCGAGCCCGCCGACCTGTGGTCGTCCCGACTGCCGGCCAAGTACGCCGACCGGGCCCCGAGGATCGTCCGCCAGAAGCTGAAGATCGGCCAGTCCACCGGGGGAGCGGGCACCTGGATCGAGGCCGAGGACGGTGACTGGGGCGACGTCTGGCACTACGAGGACGTCCGGGCCCCCATGATCCAGCTCTTCGCCGCCCCGGGCTTCGGTGAGCTGGCCCACAAGGTCACCACCTACGAGCAGTACCAGCCGGGCACCTGGAAGCAAAAGGACCGCCTCGAGGCCATGACGGCCAACCACGTCGACGCCGCCGTGTGCTTCCCGAACAGCCTGCCCCGCTTCGCCGGCCAGACCTTCTCCGAGCGCAACGACAAGGAGCTGGCCTTCCTCTGCATCCAGGCCTACAACGACTGGATGATCGACGACTGGTGTGCCGGAGAGGGCAGGGGCCGGCTCATCCCCCTCACCATCGTCCCCCTGTGGGACGCCGATCTGGCCGCCCACGAGGTACGTCGCTGTGCCGACAAGGGCAGCTTTGCCATCGCCTTCGTCGAGAACCCCTACCCGCTGGGGTTCCCCTCCATCCACGACAAGGGCCACTTCTGGGATCCCTTCTTTGCCGCCTGCCAGGAGACCGACTCCACGGTGTGCATGCACATCGGCTCCTCCTCCAAGATGCCGTCGACCTCGCCGGACGCCCCCGCCATCATCAGCTCCACCCTCACCTTCCAAAACGCCATGGGCTCGCTGCTCGACTTCATCTTCTCGGGCACCCTGGAGCGGTTCCCCACCCTCACCCTGGCCTACTCCGAGGGCCAGGTGGGCTGGATGCCCTACATCTTGGAGCGGGCCGACAAGCTGTGGGAGGAGCGCAGCGACAACAGCTTCGGCACCTGGCTCACCGTCCCACCGTCGAGCTTCATCCCCAACCGGGTCTACGGCTGCATCTTCGACGACGCCGTCGGGCTGCGGGAGCGCAACACCATCGGCATGGGCCAGATCTGCTTCGAGACCGACTACCCCCACGCCGACTCCACCTGGCCCCACTCCAAAGAGGTGCTGACCAAGCTGTGCGCCGAGGCCGGCCTCAACGACAGCGAGGTCTACCAGCTGGCCCGGGGCAACGCCATCCGTGCCTTCGGCCTCGAGCGCTTCGGGATCACCAAGTAGCCCCCGGTTCCTGGTGCCGATGCCGGCCGCCGGTGCCGAGGTGTCGCTTCAGCGACCGTCGATGGCGGCGTCGAGGGTTCGGGCGTCGTCGGCCATGAGTCGCTCGAAGGGGCCGTCCTTCTCGGGCCGCCACCACACCGGATCGGCGCAGTGCCAGCTCTCGGTGCGCAGCGCGCGCTTGAGGACCTTGCTGGTGGCGGTGACGGGAAGCTCGTCGGCGACCCGTACGAACCGCGGTCCCGATTTGGTGCCCAGGTCCTCCTCGGCGGCCAGGAAGGCGGCGAAGCCCTCCGGGTCGAACTCGGCTCCCGCCCGCAGCTGGAGGGCGGCCATCACCTGATCACCGACCACGGCGTCGGGCACGGCGAAGACGGAGGCCAGCACCACGTCGGGATGTCGCTTGAGGATGGCCTCCACCGGGGCGGCGGCGAAGTTCTCGCCGTCCACCCGCAGCCAGTCGTAGTCCCGGCCGGCGAAATAGAAGAAGTCGCTCTTGTCCCGGTAGGCCAGGTCGCCGGTCCAGTACCAGCCGTTGCGCAGCCGGACCGCCTCGGCCTCGTCGTTGCGCCAGTAGCCCTCGAACCCGGCCGCGTCCACCTTGGACACCAGCTCCCCGATGGCCTCGTCGGCATTGGTCAGTCGGCCGTGCTCGTCGAAGGTCGCCCGCGGGCACTCCTTTCCGGTGTCGGGGTCGAGCACCATGGTCCCCTCCAGGGCGCGGCCCAACGCGCCGCGCGGGGTGTCGGGGGTGCGGGTCACCGAGGCGCCGCCCTCGGTGGAGCCGTAGGAGTCCTGCACGGTGCACCCGAAGCGTTCGGCGAACCGGGCCACGTCGATCTCCGCCGCCTCGTTGCCGAACGCCCTGACGAGGGTGTTGTCGGCGTCATCGGGCTGGGCCGGCGTGGCCAGGATGTAGGAGAGGGGCTTGCCCACGTAGTTGAAGTAGGTCACGCCGTACCTACGGACGTCGGGAAGGAACTGCGAGGCGCTGAACTTGTCGCGTAGGACGGCGGTGGATGCTCCGGCCAGCGCCGGCGCCCATCCCGCCATCAACGCATTGGAGTGGAACAGGGGCATGACCAGATAGCAGACGTCGTCGGAGGTGAGGCCGAACATCTGGGCGACGATGGTGCCGATGCGGGCCAGGCGTCCCTGCGTGCAGCGGCACGCCTTGGGCGCTCCCGACGTCCCCGACGTGAACAGCAACAGGCCCAGGGTGTCCTCGTTGACCCCGGTGACCGAGGAATCGGGCAGGGACGAACCGGCCACCGAGGCCAGCAGCGCCCCGTAGGGAGTGGCGGGGGACGAGTCGCCGGTGGGGTCGTCGATGATCAGCATACGGTCAGGGGGAAGGGCGGGACCGAGATCATGCCCGTCGACCAGCGCCTGCAGCCGCTCGTCGGTGACCAGCAGCTGGCACTCGGTATGGGACAGGTCCCGGGCCAGCTCGTCGCCACGGTGCGTGGGGTTGCCGCCGACGATGACCGCGCCGGCCAGTGCCGCCGCCCCCATCCAGAACACGTACTCGGGGATGTTCTCGAGCAGGAGGGCGACGTGGAAGGGCCCCGGCTTGCGCAGCGACAACAGCGCCGCCGCCCGCTCGGCCTGTGCCGCGGTCACCTGGGCGTGGGTCCACGTCCGGTCCCGGTAGGCGAGACCGAGGCTGTCGTCCTCGGCTCGGTCTCGGATCAGTTGGTCGATGGTATCCACCGGCACACACCCCTCGTTCGTCCTCGTCGACCCCGTTATGAGCGACCAGTGCTGGGTCGGATGGGTCGAACCCGGTCATCCTGCCATCTTGGCAATCGGAGCACAGCGTCATCCCTGGCCCCGCCCTCCCTGACCTGCCCGGGCAGGCACATTTCTGCAACACGTTGCACTTTAGCGGCCTACCGTGTTACCGTGCCCAATCGACCCCGTTCTGGGGTGCGAAGCGCCCCACGTCGGGCTGCGAGTGCGAGGAGCCCACCGTCATGGAGTTCGGAGTTTTTCTCAACGGCTACGTGCCCGGTCCCGCTGCCTTCGACCCCGCATCCGAGCACGAGATGTTCAAGCGGGAGACGGGGTACGTCATCCACGCCGACAAGTACAACTGGAAGTACGCCTGGCTGGGCGAGCACCACTCCCTGACCGAGTACAGCCATCTGTCCGCCCCCGAGGTGGTCATGGGCTATCTGGCCTGTGCCACCGAGCAGATCCACGTGGGCACCGGCATCATGAACCTGTCGCCCCGTGTCAACCATCCGGTGCGTTGCGCCGAGCGGGTGGCCATGCTCGACCACATGACCGAGGGCCGTTTCGAATGGGGGACCGGTCGGGGAGCCGGCAGCCATGAGATCGCCGCCTTCAACATCTTGGACAAGAATTCCACCAAGGCGGAGTGGAACGAGGTCATACGCGAGATTCCCCGCATGTGGGAAGAGCGCGACTACACCTTCGACGGCGACCACTTCACCGTGCCCACCCCTCACAACATCTTGCCCAAGCCCTACGGGGCCGGTCACCCTCCTATCTGGGTCGGATGCGGGAACCCGACCACCTTCACCCAGGCGGGTGAGCTGGGCATCGGGGCCATCGCCTTCAACTTCGAGCCGATCTACAACCTGCAGGGCCGCATCGATGCCTATAAGGAAGGCATCGCCAACTGCGCCGAGCCGCTGGGCCAGTACGTGAACGACAACATCATGATGACCAACGCAGTGATCTGCATGAGCGACCGCAAGAAGGCCCGGGAGATCGCGCTGCGACCCGGGCGCGGCTATCTCTACTCCATGGTGTGCAACTACCACGACACCATCCCGCATCTCGACGGCATCCCCGTGTGGCCCGAGCCGCCCGTGACCGTGGCCAACGAGGAGATGCTCGACGCCCTCATCGAGGGCGGCTGGATCCTGTGCGGCGAGCCCGACGAGGTGGCCGAGCAGGTGGCCAAGTAC
>DASXMT010000169.1:0-4399 GCA_036495505.1 Acidimicrobiales bacterium
GATAGCAACGCCCGAAGGCACGAGCGGCCAGCCCATCCAGGGCGATCAGAGGAAGGCCGACGAACGTGACGACCAGGACGACACCAAGTACAAGGAAGACGACGACGAAGACGAAGGCGACGAGGGCCACGGGCACGCTGACCACCGAGTAGCACAGCTCCGCCCAGGTACGTCGAGCGAAAGGCGCACGGAGTGCCGCAGTCACAGGCGCCCGGAGCGCCCGGAGCGCCGCCAGTGCCCGCTGTGGCGCTCGCCGTGCCGGAAGTGCCCGCTGAGTCGCTTGCACGACCATCGCCCCTCCCGGTTGATCGGGTCCTCTCGGTCGATCGGGCCCTCTCGGTCGATCGGGCAGATCGCGCCCATCGCTCACCGAATGGACCTCACGCATCTCGTCGCACCAACAACACGCCACCCATGAGCACAGCAGAAACAGCGTAGGTCGCCATCAGGGCGAACCGGGCCCACGGTGAGAGCTAGTTGATCTCGGGCCGAACAGCAGCGATCGACGAGGACAGCATCCCTTCGGGGGTGAAGCAATAGCAGGGGTCGTAGTAGGGGCGCGGGTCTCGATTATGAGGCCTTCTTTCGCTGGATAGCTGGTCGTGACCCCACGGTGGAGATCGTGACCCCCCACGGTGGAGATCGTGACCCCACGGTGGGGATCGTGACCCCACGGTCGAGAAGGCCACCGACAAGCGGAATCCGGCTACCACCCGGATTGAGGTAGGGGGGATAACCCCCGGGCCAGTACAGTGATGGCTCAAGCAGGTATTTCAGATTCGATCGGAGCGCAGGATGGCCGACCCCGAGGTTCACGTTCTCATCTGTTATGACGGTTCGGAGCATGCCAAGCATGCCATTGAGGGTGCGGCCAAACTGTTCCCCGGCGCATCGGCCACGGTCCTGTACGTCACCGAGTCGCTGGCGCACATGCTGCAGCGGTACCCGTCGCCTGACTCGTTCGTCGGCGACATCCCGTTCGAAACCGTCGATGAAAATAACGCCGAAGTCGGCTGCGCGATCGCCGAAGAGGGCGCGGCGCTCGCCATCGAGGCTGGGATCAAGGCCCAAGCGCGCTGCGTCACCTCTGAGAGTTCGGCTTGGAACGCGGCGCTGATCGTGGCCGACGAGATAGATGCAGCCGTGATCGTGGCTGGAGACCGAGGCCGTTCCGGCGTGCGTGAACTCGTCCGGGGAAGCTTCTGCCGGCATTTGTTGCAACACAGCAACCGCCCGGTACTGGCCCTTCCCGACCCCGAGCTGGCCAAGGCCCGGCGCAAAGCGGCCGACCCTCCCGAATAGATCGGGCTGCGGCTCCGATGTGACTCGAAGTGCCGGCTCCGACTTACTCCCGGGGACGGCTACCTCATCGGGGTGATGGTGGCGCCTGCTGGGCCGCCGCCAGTGTCACCTGGAGTCAACGTCTGGCATGGTCCACGTCTGGCATGGTCCACGTCTGGCATGGTCCACGTTGGGGATAGTCAGCGTCGGGCGTAGTCGGCGAAGCCCTGCCAGTCGATGACCACACAAGGTTCATCGCCAACGATCCAGGCATCATGCCCCGGGGCACACTCCAACGTGTCACCAGGACCGAACTCCATCTCCTCGCCGTCGTCCATGACGATCCTCATGCGGCCGGCAACGAAGTAACCGGTGTGTGCAGCCTGGCAACTGTCTGTCTTCGCTATTGGCTTGACGTGCTTCGACCATTGCCAGCCGGGCTGGAACGTAGCCCGCCCTACCGGGCCATGCTCCAGATTCACCAGGTCGACTTGGCCCATCCCGTCCTCGAACGGACGGCGTTCGTCGGGCGAATCGAGGCTCCTCCGAATGAGTCCTGGCATCGCGACCTCCTTCGCTCAGGTTGCGATCGGTGCCTCATCCTTCAGATTCTGACGAAGCCATTCCCGTACCTCGACGGAATCATCGTGGCCATGGACGGAGACAGCGTGCTGCGTGGCCGCCTGTAGGACTTCATCTTCTTCGCCCGAGATGGTCAGCGTGCAACCATTGTCACTCGGGAAGTCTCTGCAGTCGGCAATTTTTCGGGCCATCGGGGCCCCCTTTCTGTTCGGTTGTCGACAGCTCTACAACTCCTCAACACCACGCACATCGAGATTGCGAAACGTCATCGGCCCCTCGCACAGCTCAGACAGCCGTCCTGCGAGTCGGGCTGTTTCGGGCAGTTCGGAGTTGGCCATCGCCTCCTCGAACGAGGGGAACTCCACGATCTGGAGGTAGGTGTTCGGTTTCTCCCGGTCCATCGTGAAGGTGGCGCGTTGCGCGCTTCGGCGGCCCTCAGTCTGTGCACGCCATTCACTTACCAGAGCCTCGACGTCGTCGGGTCGAGTGGTGGTGAATTCGATGACCTGGATGAAGCTCACTGCACAATCCCCCGTTTACCCCCCACTTATGTCCTACACCTTGTGCTCGGGAACCTCAATACCGCTTTTTTCGGATACCTCGGCCAGACGCGGGGCCTCGAATTCAGCTGCCGAGTTCCTCGCCGTCCTCGAGCAGGCCAACGCTCGTCGCAAGGCATCCGAACCGCCGAGTGACATGCGGGCGGCCTCGTATTACTCGTAGGGCAAGGAATGATGATGCCGGCAACTTCCTACCGCGACGATGACTTTCGCCTGAGCTACGACGTCGCTCAGGAAGGCGGCGGCCGCTGGTTCCGCAGGCGATTGTGGAATCCGCAGAGGAGCCTGCCTTGAACTCAACGGGTGATCGCGACATCTCCTGACATTGGAGGTGCGCTGTGGGGCGACGCGTGGACGAAGAGGCCGTTGCTCGGGCGGTCGAGCTGGCATTGAATGGGCTGAGCTATGAGCGGGCTGCGGCGGCGGAGGGGGTGAACTACCACACCGTCCGCTATCGAGTGATTCAGGCCGGGGTGGCGCGAGTCCCGCAGGGACGGCATCCAGAATCGGTACGCCAGGCCGCGTTCGAGGCTCTGGAGGCGGGAGCGACGTTGGGTGAAGCTGCCGCCATGGTTGGGCACGGAGTTCAGAAAAACACCGTGGGGAAATGGGCCAGGCGGGAAGGTCTGGTGGTGAAGGCGGCCAGCTCGGGGAAACCCAAGTCCGAGTCGGTGCGTCGCACTGCGTTGAATGCGTTGGCACGGGGTGCGACCCTGGCGGAGGCCGCCGAGTTGATCGGCGTGAACATATCCACCATTTGGCAGTGGTCTCAGCGCCACGGTGTGGCCATGTGCACCCCTCGAAAGCCCCGTCCCGGGGCATTAACCCACTCCGAGCGAGAAGAGATCAGGGCCGGCATCCAAGCCGAGGATTCCAACGCTGTCATCGCCGAGCGACTGGGCCGTCATCGGGGCACCATCGGACGAGAAATCAAGGCGAACGGCGGTCGGTTCGCCTACCGGGCCCACCTCGCTCAGGCTCGGGCTGAAGCGGCCGCCCGGCGCCCGAAAGTGCCATGGATCGAGGGCCGCCCAGAGCTGTGGGCTGAGGTCCAGGCGTTGTTGCGGGAAAAGTGGTCGCCGGAGCAGATCGCCGGTCGGTTGCGCCGAGACCACGCCGAGGAGCCAGATTGGTGGGTGTCACACGAGGCGATCTACCAAGCCATCTTCATCCAGACCAAGGGCGAACTGCGCAAGGAGCTGGCCGCCTGCCTTCGCAGCGGACGGACTCGGCGCAGGCCTCGAGGGCGCGCTGGTCACCCGGGACGGATCCCAGGCATGGTCAACATCTCCGAACGACCGGCTGAAGCCGCTGACCGGGCCGTGCCTGGCCACTGGGAAGGAGATCTGGTCGTCGGTGCCCGAGGCACCAGTGCCGTCGCCACCATCGTCGAACGCAACACACGGATGGGAATGCTGATCAAACTGAACGACAAGACGGCAGAACACGTCGCAGAGCGGCTCGCCGAAAACGTCATCCGGTTACCGACCCAACTCGCCCGGTCCCTCACCTGGGATCAAGGAACAGAGCTGGCCGGTCATGCCACCTTTAGTGTCGCCACCGGTGTGGCCGTTTACTTCTGTGACCCTCACAGCCCATGGCAACGGGGCACCAACGAGAACTGGAATGGCTTGGTCCGCCAGTTCCTTCCCAAGGGGATTGACCTGTCGCCATTCAGCCAAGACGACCTGGACGAGATCGCAAATCTCCTCAATGCTCGACCTCGCAAGACCCTCGGGTGGGATACTCCTGCTGAACGGTTCAACGAGCTTGTCGCGGTCACCCCTTGAATTCGCCTGCCGTTCTCCTGGTTGGTGGGACCACCCTGGGCGTATGGGATGATGTGGTCGACCTGGGAAGGTCCTGTGCCGTCGCAGTAGGGATGGGTGCAGGTCCGGTCCCGGAGCTCGATGGCCCTCTTGGTCGCCCCGGTGAACAACCGGGCCGTCTCGCTCACCTCCACCCGGTTGCCGGGA
>DASXMT010000170.1:0-12494 GCA_036495505.1 Acidimicrobiales bacterium
GCCCTCGGGCTCGTCCTGGAGCACCGTGGTCAGGTCGGACCCGGTCAGCAGACCCGACACCCCGATGTTGCCCCCGAAGTAGTCGTTGGCCACCGGGATCAGCCGGATGTCATCGCGCCCCAGTTCGGCCAGCAGCGGCGCCAGCACTGCGGCGCCGTACTCACCGGTCAGGATGCCAATGGGGGGCCGCCCGCCCTCCAGGTCACCGGCGGCGGCGCTCCGCGGTGCCCGGTAGCCGAGCGGAGGTGCCCCATCGACCCAGGCGAAGAACCCGGGCCTGACCCCGAAGGCCGAGGACTCGTCGCCCCGGAAGGCCTCCTCGAATGCCCGGGCCATGCCCAGCCCGTTCTCGTGCTGGGGAAACCCCTCGTACGTCTCGGCCGTCGGGAACGGGCGTCCGGCCATGATGTAGTACTCGTCGGCGGCGAAGACCATCCGGCGCCCGAGGGCGGACAGGAACGTCTGCTGCCACCGGTCGACGAGGTCGCAGACCTCGGCCGCCTCGGCCTGGGTGTGGGGGCGCATGGCCCCCTCGGTGGAGAACCGGGAGACGCCGAGGGGCACGCAGGCGACCGTGGCCATCGTGGGATAACGGTCCAGCACTCCGGCCAAGGTGTCGGCCAGGATGTCACCGTTGTTCCGGTCCGGGCACACGACGATCTGGCCGTGGACCTCGATGCCACCCTCGAGGAGCGCGCTCAGCCATCGCAGGCTGGTCGCTCCGCGCCGGTTGCGCAGGAGGTCGGCCCGGATGTCGGGGTCGGTGGCGTGGATGGAGACGAAGAGCGGGCTGAGCCGTTCGGTCAGTACCCGCTCCAGGTCCATCTCGGTGAACCGGGTGAGCGTGGTGAAGTTCCCGTAGAGGAAAGAGAGGCGGTAGTCGTCGTCCTTCAGCGACAGGCTCCGCCGCATCCCCTTGGGCAGCTGGTGGATGAAGCAGAACTCGCAGTGGTTGTCACAGGTGCGGACCCGGTCGAACACGGCCGAGGACACCTCAGCGCCAAGGGGCTCACCCTGCTCCTTGTGAACGGCCACGGGGAACGGTTCCGTCCGCCCGCGGCGCTTCACCACGAGGTCCAAATCGGCCTCGTCGACAAGAAGGCTGTATTCGATGACGTCGCGGGGCGACCGCCCGTTCAAAGAGAGGAGCTCGTCCCCGGGCACCAGCCCGGATCGGTCAGCCGGCGACGCCTCCGACACGGCGACCACGCGGGGCGCCGTGGTGACCCGAGGCACCGACATCCCCCCAGGCTACCCGCTTGACCGGAGTGTCCGGCCCCGGCCGGGCGGCCCAGATGACCCCTAACACGACGGTAACCTGGTCCCGTGCCCGTCGAACGCATACTCCTCGCTGAGCCACGGGGCTTTTGCGCCGGTGTGGAGAAGGCCATCAAGGCCCTGGGCTGGATGGTCCGGACCTTCGAGCCGCCGGTGTACTGCTACCACGAGATCGTCCACAACCGGCACGTGGTGGATGAATTCCGGGCGCTGGGCGTGGTGTTCGTGGATGACGTCAACGAAGTGCCCGAAGGCGCCCCCCTGATGCTGTCGGCCCACGGCACCGCTCCCGAGATCGCAGCCGCCGCCCGTGACCGGCGCCGGGTGGTGGTGGATGCCGTCTGTCCGCTGGTGACCAAGGTGCATCACGAGATGAAGGTCAGGGCTCGCAAGGGCTACACCGTGCTCTACGTGGGCCACCATGGCCACGAGGAAGCGGCGGGGACGATGGCGGTGGCGCCCGAATCGGTGCGACTGGTGGAAACGGTCGACGACGTCGACGCCCTGGCCGGCCGGGAGGCCGACGCTCCCACGATGGCCCTGTTGGCCCAGACCACCCTGAGCCACGACGAATGGGCCGGGATCGTGGACCGGGCCCGTGAGCGGTTCCCCGACCTGTGGATGCCCAACCGGAGCGACCTGTGCTTCGCCACCACCAATCGCCAGGGCGCCCTCAAGGCCATCGCCGGCAAGGCCGACGCCGTCGTGGTGATCGGCTCGCCGAACTCGTCGAACACCATCGCCCTGGAGAAGGTGGCCATCGCCTTCGGCTGCCCGCGGGTGGTGCGGGTCAACGATGCCTCGGAGGTGCCGACCGACCTGACCGGGACCGTCGGTGTGACCGCGGGCGCATCGGCTCCGGAGTCCCTGGTCCAAGCGGTGGTGGATCGACTCGCCCCCGAGTTCGGGGTGGAGGTCATCCCGGTCACGGTGGAAGAGGAGTACTTCCCTCCCCCGCCCGAGCTCCGGGACCTCCTGAAGGGCCTGGCCGCAACAGTCTCGTTCCTGGCCGCCTACCCGGAGGCCGATACCGGCCCGATCCTGTCCGAGGATCGAACGACGGCCGCGGCCGACGTCCTGCGGGACCTCGCCGTCTGAGGTCGTCGGGACCCCACCGGCCGGAGTGCCCGGCGTAGTCCCCGGTGAGGCGCGAAACTGTGGATATGTCGAGCGCACCCAGCTTTCCAGCCATGGACGTCTCCACCGCCGAGCAATGGGCGGTCATCGGTAAGGAGACGATGCACAATCAGGGCCGAGTGGCCGACCGCATCCTCGGACTCCTCGAGTCCCTGGCCGAGGTGACCGACGGGTTCGCCGTCGACCAGTTGACCCACGGCCTGCAGACAGCCACCCGGGCCGAGGAAGCGGGAGCCAACGACGAATGGGTCGTCGCCTCCCTGTGCCACGACATCGGAAAGGCCGTCTCGGTGCCCAACCATCCCCGCATCGCGGCAGAGATGCTCCGCCCCTACGTGGACCCGGCCATCACCGCAGTGATCGTGGCCCATCAGGACTTTCAGGGGCGGCACTATTACCACCACTTCGGGCTCGACCCCAATCAGCGCGACCGGTACCGGGACGAGCCCTGGTTCGCCGACGCCGAGCGGTTCGCCGATGAATGGGATCAGAACAGCTTCGATCCCGACTACCCCACCCAGACGCTCGAGCACTTCGCCCCCAAGGTCCGGGCCGTCTTCGGCCATCCCCACATCTTCTGATGGCCACACAGCGCAATCGGTGGTTCACCCGGGCCAACAACCGGGAAGGACGCCGGCGGGCCGCGCTCTGGGACATGGCCCTGAACCTGGCCCGGGCCCAGTTCGCCGATCGCTATCCGGACCTCACCTTTGAGCCGGTGGTGGCGATCATCGCCGCCTACGAAGAGGAGGCGAACCTGGGCGACGTGCTGAAGTCGATGCCCGACTCGTACCGGGATCTCGGGATCTCCACGTTGGTCGTGGTGGACGGCGGCGACGACGCCACCGACCGCGTTGCCCTGGAGTCCGGCGTCTATACCTGCATCCTCCCGGTCAACCTGGGGCATGGCGCCGCCCTGCGCCTGGCCTACGAGCTGGCCCTCGCCCACGGAGCCCGCTTCATCGTCACCCTGGACGCCGACGGGCAGAACGACCCGGCCGAGATGGACGCCCTCCTTGCACCCCTGCTCGACGACGAGGCCGACTTCGTGATCGGGTCTCGCCGACTGGGGGTCGACCAGACCACAGACCGGTTTCGCCGGGCGGGCGTCCGGCTGTACGCATCTGCCCTCAACGCCATCACCCGCCAGCGGCTGACCGACACGTCCAACGGCTACCGGGCCTTTCGGGCCGAGGCCGTGGCCGACATCCTGCCCTTCCTTCGCCAGGATCAGTACCAGACGGCCGAAGTGGTCATCACCGCCGCCTCCCGGGGTTGGCGGATCGGTGAGCGGCCCATCATCTGGCACCCCCGGGCATCGGGCGAGTCTAAAAAGGGCGGCAACCTGTTCTTCGGGATCCAGTACGCCCGGGTGATCCTGACCAGCTGGCTCCGCGTCTCCTTCGGCCGGCGCCGCTGACGCCGACCTCAGGGATGGCCGGTAGTGGCCACCGCCCGTTGGTAGAGGTCCTCGATGGACGTGCGCAAGTGCTCGGTCAGCTGGTGGACCTGGCTGCGGGGCACCCGACCTCCCGCCGAGCGTTCCGGCGCGGCCAACGGGCTCCCCACGATGATGTGCACCTTGGAGGGCCGCGGGTACCGGGTTCCCTTGGGCATGACCGAGAGGGTTCCCCCGATGCCGACGGGCACGATGGTGGCCCCGGTGCGGGCGGCCAGGAAGGCGGCACCCTCATGGAGCTCGCCCACCGTCTCGCCCGTCCTCCGTGCCCCCTCGGGGAACAGGATCAGGACCTCACCGGCCTCGAGCACGTTCTGGGCCCGCCGCAGTGCTTCCCGATCGGCCGACTCCCGGTGGACGGGAAAGGCCCCGATGGACAACAGGAAACGGCCGAAGCTCGGTCGCTTCCACAAACTGTCCTTCGCCATGTAGTGGAGCTTCCGTCTGGTCACCTCGGAGACCACGAAGAAATCGATGAACGACCGGTGGATCGGTGCGATGATCACCGGACCCTCGGCCGGTACGAGGTCCGCTCCCTCCACCGTGGTGCGGAAGAAGAGGCGATTGACCCCCCGCACGGCCAGACGGAGGAAGCGGTAGATCGGCGTGAAACGGGTGTCGACCCCCACCTCCCCCGGCGAGAACCCGCTTCCCCCGTCCTCCGTGTCCGAATGCGTGTTCAAAGCCACCCCAGGACCTCCTTCACCACATCGTCTATCGAGCGACCGGTGGTGTCGACCACATGAGCGCCGTCGGCGACCTGCAACGGGGACGCCGCACGGGTGCTGTCGATGCTGTCGCGCCGAGCCATCCCGTCGGCACCCTCCTCCGACCGGCGCCGGGCCCGCTCCTCGGGGCTGGCGGTGAGGTAGACCTTGACGGCCGCATGGGGGAAGACGACCGAGCCGATGTCCCGACCCTCCACCACCCCGCCACCGTGCTCGTCGACCCATTCGCGCTGCTGCCTCACCAGCACGGCGCGCACCGCCGCACTTGCGGCCACCACCGACACCGCGTGGTTGACATCGGGTTGCCGGATGGCCTTGGTGACGTCCGTGCCATCGACGACAACCCGGTCTCCCACGTCAATGTGGATGGACTCGGCCAGCTCGGCCAGGGCGCCGTCGTCACCAAGGTCGACCTGGCGCTGGAGGGCGGCCCAGGCCACGGCCCGGTACATGGCTCCCGTGTCCAGCCGATCGACGCGCAATGCCCGGGCCACGGCCCGCGACACCGTCGACTTTCCTGCTCCAGCAGGCCCGTCGATGGCGATGGTCGGTCCGGCGGTCACGCCCGTACCTCGGACAGCGTGGACAGGTCGATTGAGAACCGGGGGTAGCTGGTGCCCACCGAGCCCCAGCCGACGATGGTGGTGACGTCGGAGATCGACGGACAGGCTGCGCCGGCAATGGCCATGGCCATAGCCATCCGGTGGTCGCCGTGCGAATCGAACCGCCCGGCTCGGATGGTGGCCCCGCCGGCGACGATCAGGTCGTCGCCGTCCACCGCGGCTTCAGCCCCCACCGCCTCCAGCATGGTCACCGTGCGCGCCAGCCGGTCGGATTCCTTGACCCGGAGCTCGCCCACGTCCAAGAAGCGTGACTGGCCCTGGGCCACGGCCGCGGCGACGGCCAGGATGGGCACCTCGTCGAGGGACGGGATCTCCTCGGCCCGGATCTCGGTCCCTCGCAGCTCCGAGGTGCAGCTCGAGATGGTGCCGGTCTCCCCTACCGGATCGCGCACCTCGATCCGGGCACCCATGCGGCGGAGAACGTCGAGGTAGCCGGACCGCTGCCGGCCCAGGTACACGCTGGGGACGGTGACGGTGCTCCCCGGCACCACCAGTCCGCCCACGATCCAAAAAGCGGCCTGCGAGGGGTCGCCGGGAACCGAGATGGTGCCGGGCCGGAGATCGGAGCGACGCACCCGCACCACCCGCTCGCCGCCCTCGTCCGACACCGAGACGGAGGCACCGGCGTCGGCCAGCATGTCCTCGGTGTGGGTCCGCGTCGGCACCGGCTCACGGACGACGGTCTCCCCCTCAGCCGCGATCCCGGCCAAGAGGATGGCCGACTTCACCTGGGCACTCGCCATCGGCGGTCGGTAGTCGATGCCCCGCAAATGGGCGCCGGTGATCGCCACCGGGGGGAGGCACCGTTCGCCGTGGCCGGTCACCGTGGCCCCCATCAGCTCGAGCGGCTCGGCCACCCGGTCCATCGGCCGGGTGGTCAGCGAGGCGTCTCCCGTCACTTCGGTGGTGCCGTCCAGTCCGGCCAGCACGCCGATGAGGAGACGCATGCCGGTGCCCGAGTTCCCGAGATCAAGGGGCTCGGCGGCGGGATGGAGGCGATCACGACCTCCGGTCACCCTGACGGTGCCGTCCTCCTCCACCACCCGGGCACCCATCGCCTCGATGGCCAGGAGCGTGCGGTGGACGTCGTCCCCGTCGGACAGTCCAGTGATGGTGGAGTCGCCCTTGGCCAGGGCGGCGAGGAGCAGGGCGCGATGAGAGATGGACTTGTCTCCAGGGACCCGGATCGATCCCACCAGCGCGTTCCCGCCCCGGACCTCCATGGCGTCCCCGGCGTCCGCGCCGATTGGGTTCATGCTCATCGGTGCCTGCTCATCAGGTCCCACCCAGCTCGCCACTCGACGACCGGTACCCGCGCTCGGCCAGGGCGGCCAACAGCTTTGCCGCCGCCATCCGGTCGACCGTCAGCACCAGGACGCCGCGGTCCCCCTCGACCGAATGGGCGATCTCCAGGTCGACGATGTTGACGCCCAGCTCAGCGGCCAGCGTGGTGATCTCGGCCAGCACACCGGTCCGGTCCGGTACCGGGACCCGGATCTCGACCAGACCATCGGGACGGGGGACGCGGGCGGCCAGGCCCCGTCGAGCGGTAGCCGCCCTGGTGAGGACGGCGAGGAGCTCGGCGTGGTCGTGGGTAGCCACCCGGGTCCGCATGGTGCCCAGCGCCTCGATGAGCATGTCCAGGGTTTCCACGATGGCGGTGGCGTTGTCCTCGCAGATGTCGGGCCAGATGGTGGGTTGGCCGGCGGCGACGCGGGTCATGTCCCGGAACCCTCCAGCGGCCAGCTGCAACAGGGCCGCGTGTTCCTCGCTCAGCCCCGCGGCCAGGTCCATCAGGGTGGCCGCGGTCAGGTGGGGCACATGGGACACCACGGCCACCAGGGAATCGTGTTGGACGGGGGGCAGGGCCACGACAGTGGCCCCCAGTGAGACCAGCAGGCTCCGCAGCCGTGTGTAGGCCATGGGGTCGGTGAGGGCGGTCGGGGTGAGCACCCAGGTGGCTCCGACGAAGAGGTCGCCGTCGGCCCCATCCATCCCGACCTGTTCGGAGCCGGCCATGGGGTGACCGCCCACGAACGAGGGATGGTCCACCGAGGCCACGATGGGGCCCTTCACGCTCCCCACATCGGTGACGATAGCGTCGGGCCGCCGGCCCGGTCGGCCCAAAATGTCGCGGAGGACCGCCTCGGAGGCACGCACCGGGATCGCCACGAAGACGACGTCTGCGTCGTCGTCGAACCCTTCGGCATCGAGGGCACCCAGGGCCACGGCCCGCTCGGCCAATCCCGGTGCGCTGTCTATGCCGCTCACCCACCACCCCCGCTGCCGGAGGGCGATCCCGATCGACGCGCCGATCAACCCGGTGCCGACGATGGTCGCCCGTCCCCCGCCCTCTCGTCCTGATGCGTGCGGGTCGTCGCTGGCGTTTGGGGGCGAGTGGCGATCCTCGTCAGCCGGGGAGGTCGTCACGGAGCCCCTTGGCGCCCTCGAGGTACACGTGGTGGATCTCGTTTCGCGACCGCTCGGTCTCCACGTGGAGCATGACCCGGATGCACCGGGGTACAGAGCCGGTGATGGACAGCTCCCGAGCACAGATCAGGGGTACGGCACCGAGCCCCATCGACCGCGCCGCGGTGGCCGGGAACGTGGACACGATGTCCTCGGTCGCCGTGAACAGGATAGAGATGATGTCGTCCTCGGTCAGCCCGTTCTGCTCCAGGACTTGTTCCAAGAGAGCCACGACGCGCTCCTTGATGACCTCAGGGGTGTCGGCGTCGACGGTGGTCGCGCCCCGGACGGCTCGTACGGAAACAGGCATCGGCGGGCCATGTTACTCAGAGAGTGGCTACTGCCCCTCGGTTACTCAGAGAGTGGCGCCTGCCCTCGGTTACTCAGAGAGTGGCGGCTGCCCTCGGTCACTCAGAGAGGGCGACTCCCCATCTCCCTCCTCGCCGTCGTCTCGCGGTACCGCCGCCGCGGCCAGGTTCCGGACCTCGGCCGACGTCAACCGGCGCCAGGTCCCCGGTCCCAGCGCCGGATCGGCCAGGGGTCCGATCCGGGTCCGGACCAGGCGTCGCACCGGATGATCGATGGCCTCGCACATCCGCCGAACCTGACGGTTCCGTCCCTCGTGGATGACGATCCGCAACAAAGTGGGGGCCACCACGGCCACCCGGGCCGGGGCGGTCATGCCGTCATCGAGCTCGACGCCCTCGCGCAGGCGCCGGATGTCTGTCGGAGCCGGCTCCCCGTCCACTTCGGCCAGGTATTCCTTGGGGACCCCGAAGGAGGGATGGGTCAGGCGATGGGCCAGCTCGCCGTCATTGGTCATGATCAACAAGCCCTCGGTCCCCATGTCCAGGCGACCAACGGAAAAGACCCGTGGCTCCATCGGCACCAGGTCGATCACCGTGGGCCGGCCCTGGGGGTCATCGGCGGTGGTGACCACCCCCGCCGGCTTGTTCACCAGGTAGTGGACCAGTCCGGGAAGCACGGGCAGGGGCACGCCGTCCAGCTCGATCCGGTCCGCGCCGACGTCCACCCGTCGACCCAGCACGGGGATCTCGCCGTTGACGGTCACCCGACCCTCGACGATGAGGTCCTCGCAGACACGTCGCGACCCCAGTCCGATCCGAGCCAGTACCTTTTGCAACCGCTCGCCCTCGTGTTGGGGGACGAGCGGTTCAGGCATCCGCAGCCGGTCGGAGCTGCTCCTCGAGCTCGGCCACGGCATCGGGTCCCGGCAACAGGTCCTCTACCGGGGGAAGCTGTTCCACGCGATCGAGGCCCATCCGCTCCAGGAACGCGTCGGTGGTGCCGTAGAGCGCGGGCTGGCCGGGGCCCGGGGCCCTTCCCACCGTGGCGATGTACCCGCGATGCTCCAACAGGCGCACCACGCCGTCCACGTTCACACCCCGGAGGGCGGCGATCTGGGCCCGGGAGACAGGTTGCTTGTAAGCCACGATGGCCAGCGTCTCCAGCGCGGCGGCCGACAACCTGGAGGACACGCCCACGTTGGCGAATCGCTCCACATAGGGAGCGAGGTCGGGGTGGGTCTGGATCCGGTAGCCACCGGCGATACGGACGACGGCGAACCCCCGGTTGTCCTCCCGGCAGGACTCAATCAGCTCGTCGCACAACGGCTCCACCCGGTCGACCGGTATCTCCAGTAACTCGGCCAGCAGCCCGGCTGGGACGGGCTCCACGGCCACCATCAGCACGGCCTCGATGGCCCTGGACTCTTCGGACAACGCCATTGCTCAGCCCTCGTACTCGTAGTCGACCGCGCCCACGGACACGGTGGTCGGGGCGCCCGTCACCCAGGTGACCTCCAGGTCGCCGAAGGTGCCCCACTGGTCGAGGGCTACGCGGCCCTGCTTGCACAGCTCCAGAAGAGCCAGGAATCGCACGATGACCTCCATCCTGGTGGTGAGGTGGCGGGTCAAGCCCCGGAACGTAGCCGTTCCCACTCTGGGCAGTCGCACCTCCAGCTCGGACACGGCCTCGGCCACCGACACGGTGTCCACGGTGACGTGGTACAGGTCCACCACCGGCGCAGGCCGGGCCGCTGTGGCCCGGAGGTAGGCCGCCATCAGGTGGTTGGGTGTGACCCCCTCGAGCAGGTCGGGAGCGTGCACCGCGAATCCGTCGTCGAGCCCCGCCTGGCGGGGTACGGACCGGCTGGCGTACTCCATCATCAGGGTGAACGCATCGGCCGCGGCCGAGTAGGCCTGACACTCGAGCAGCCGGGCCAGGAGCAGGTCCCGCTCTTCCCAGCCGGACAGCTCTTCGTCGGCCTCCACGTCGTCGGGACCCGGGAGCAGCCGCTTCGACTTGAGCTCTACCAACACCGCCGCAACCACGAGGAACTCCGACAGCGTCGAGAGATCGACCGCCTCCCAAGTGGCGACCTCGGCCACGAAGGCGTCGACCATCTCGGCCAGCGGGACGTCGTAGATGTCGACCTGGTGGGAATTGATCAACTGCAACAAGAGGTCGATGGGACCCTCGAAGACGGGCAACGAGACGGTGGCAGCCACGACCCACGACGATACCGGCTCGCAGTGCCGCCCTCGCGCACCCCAACGGTGTTTTCGGTCCTCGCCGACGGCCCCTACGATGACTTCCCATGCCCAGGGTTCTTTCCGGTATCCAACCGAGCGGCGAACTGCATCTGGGGAACTACCTGGGTGCCGTGCGGAACTGGGTGGCCGACCAGTACACCGACGAGGCCTACTACTGCATCGTCGATCTCCACGCCCTGACCCTGGACATCGATCCCGAGACGCTCCGGGCCCGAACCTGGGACGCGGCCATCGACCTATTGGCCTCGGGACTCGATCCCGAGCTGTGCACCCTGTTCGTCCAGAGTCATGTGGCCGAGCACGCACGACTGACGTGGCTGCTCGAGTGCACGGCGACCATGGGCGAGCTGCGCCGGATGACCCAGTTCAAGGAGAAGGGAGCGGGCCAGGAGTCGGTGCGGGCCGGCCTGTTCACGTACCCGGTGCTGATGGCATCCGACATCCTCCTCTATGACGCGGACCGGGTACCGGTAGGCGACGACCAACGCCAGCACCTGGAGCTGACCCGGGAGCTGGCCATCCGGTTCAACCACCGCTACGGCGACGTGTTCGTGGTGCCCGAGGCGGCCATTCCCCGGGTTGGGGCGCGAGTCATGGACCTGCAGCATCCCGAGCGGAAGATGTCCAAATCGGTGAGCTCGCCCCTCGGCACGGTCCAGGTGCTCGACGAGCCGGCCGAGCTCGAGCGCAAGATCAAGCGGGCGGTGACGGACACCGATGGCGAGGTGCGCTACGACCCCGAGGCCAAGCCGGGGCTGTCCAACTTGTTGGAGCTTCTCGCCGTGGCCACAGAGCGCTCCCCCTCCGAGGTGGCCTTGGGCTATCAGCGCTACGGCGATCTGAAGCGCGACGTGGCCGAAGCGCTGATTGAGCTGCTGCGGCCGGTCAGGGAGCGTCGGAAGGCCCTGGCTGCCGACCCGGGAGCGGTGGCGGCCTTGCTCGGCGTCGGCGCCGAAAAGGCGCGTGCGGTGGCCGGAGCCACCTATGCCCGTGCAGCAGACGCCATGGGCCTGGTCAGTCCGTATTGACCGACGGCGGAGCGTCCCCGAGGTGGTCCCTCCCGGACCGTCGCCGGCGCCAGCCGACGAGCACGAACACCCCGCCGACGACGACCGCCAGCCCACCGAGGGCCGAGAGGCCCAGCCCGGCCAGGGCGCTCACCGGGGCGTAGTGGAACGTGACCACGAAGTCGCCGCTGGGCACCTTCACCCGCTGGGTCACCTTCAAGGAGACGACGGGGGTGGACCGCGCCGCTCCCGTGGTGGTCGAACCGGCGGGGTCGACCGGTTGGACGGTGGCGTGCCAGCCAGGTGCCGGCGCCTCGCTGCGGACGAGCCACACCGGCTGGTCCGTATGGACCAGGAACCGCTGGGTGCCGTTCCTCTCCGCGCTGAGCTGTTGGACCTGGCCGGTCCGGGCACCAGAGTCCCGGGCCGTCGTCCACGCCCACCCCTGTGGATGGGCATTGCGGAACACGCCGAACGAGCCGATGGTCCCGGTGAAGGTCCAGTGTGGTGGGGTCACTGCGTTCTGCATGCGGCCATCGAGAGCGACGGCGCCGTCCTCGATGGTGCTCACCGTCGGGACCAGTGCGGTGAGGGGTTTCCCGGGTCCGGCCTGCACCACGATCCCGGCGGCGACGGTGGCCGACGGCAGCTGAAACTGCAAGGATCGTCCGGCGTCGGTCCCGTTGGTGAACCGCTCTGACTGCTCTAGCCAGGTCACCGACCCGGTGGGCGTGACCAGCCCGATCCGCGCCGACTCGCCGGTCGCCCCCGCCCCGAGCGGGATCTCGCCATGCGTCACGGTCAGTGTGCCTCCGAAATACCAGGTGTGCCGGCCACCGGAGGTGAGAGAGACCGGGTCCATGGGTCGCTTCGGTCCCCCCGTGAACGCGTTCGGGTCCGATGGGAACGGAGTGGCCAGGTGGGTGGGCGTGGTGGTGGGCACGGGGGTGACGAAGTAGCTGGGCAAGGACAGGAGGACGGTCGCGTTGAGGTCGTCCCAGGTGGGCCCGGCCAGCGTGTACGGGTCGAGATCCTGCTGGAGGTGGGCCCCGGTGGCCTGGTAGTACTCGCCGCTCACCAGCGCGGTATAGCCCTGGGCGCTGGGCAGCTGCTTCAGGACGTTCAGGTCGGTCTGGCCCATAGCGAAAAGTTGTCCTTGGACGAACCGGTCCGGGTCGTAGATGATGAACCGGCCGTTCCCCGTCGCCGCCATCAGC
>DASXMT010000171.1:0-5599 GCA_036495505.1 Acidimicrobiales bacterium
CGAGCCCCTCGACCTCGCGGTCGAGACCATGCACGCCGGACGCACCTTCGGGAGCGTGACCGTGACGGTCTCCCAGGGGCCGCGGTTGTGCGCCCGCTCGCTGGTGCTCCTGCACGAACCCGAGCCCGACCTCATCAGACACGCCGATGCTGCGCCCACGGTCGACGCCCCCAGCGCCACCCCCTCGCACGATTACGAGTTCGACGGCTGGGAAATGGGGGTCATCGGTGGCGTCGACCTGTCCGATCCCGAAGACGTCGGGGAGGCCGAGCTCCTCGTCTGGACCCGGTTTCGCGATGCTCCCGACGACCTCGTCACCAGCCAGGCGCTGCTGGCCTATTCCACCGACGGGTTCCTGATCGGGACGGCCATGCGGCCCCACGAGGGCATCAGCCAAGCCCAGGCCCACCTGGCCATCTCCACCGGCGTGGTCAGCCACACGCTCACCTTCCACGAGCCGTTCCATGCCAACCAGTGGATGCTCCTGGCCCAGGAGAGCCCGTATGCCGGCCGAGGCCGGAGCTACGGACGGGCCCACGTGTTCACCGCGGACGGCACGCTCATCGCCTCGTTCGTCCAGGACGCCATGATCCGCAGCCTTCCGGACTCCGGCGCCGAGCGACCGGTACTTTGAGCCGGAAGGCCACCATCGTCGGCATCGGCGAGACGGCGTACACGAAGCGGGGAGCGGCCACCGAGCGCGAATACCAGTTGGCCTGCCGGGCCATCCTGGCCGCGCTGACCGACGCCGGCATCGCTCCCGCTGAGGTCGACGGCCTGGCCCCCTTTGCCGACGAGCGCAGCAGCCCCTGGACCCTGGCCGGCGACCTCGGCCTCCGCCAGCTGCGCTTTGCCGCCACCACCGCCATGCCCGGTGGCGGCGGCGCGTGCGGCGCCATGCTCGAGGCCGTGCTGGCCGTGGAATCGGGTCAGGCCGAGGTCGTGGTGGTCTACCGATCCCTCTGTCAGGGCCAGTTCGCCCGCATCGGCCGGACAGAGCCGAGCGGCGGGGAATCCTCCCCCACCGTGGTGGAGACGGCGTTGGAGACCGACGCCCTGCAGGCCTTCACCGCCCCCTTCGGGATCCTCGGGCCTTCGGTCATGTTCGCCTTGCCCATGCGCCGCCACATGGAGGTGTACGGAACCTCGAGCGAGCAGCTGGGCCACGTGGCCGTCACCCAGCGGGCCCACGCCTCGCGCAACCCCCGGGCGGTCATGGGTGCCCGCCCGCTGACCCTGGCCGACCACCAGGCCTCGCGCATGGTGGCCGATCCCTACCGCCTGTTCGATTGCTGCCTGGAGACCGACGGCGCCTGCGCCGTGGTCGTCACCACCGCCGAGCGAGCGTCCGATGCCCGGGAACGACCGGTTGCCGTGTTGGCGACGGCGGAGGGAACCGACGGTGCACACCTGGGGGGCACGGCGGCCAATGCCGGGTCCACGGCCGGAGGGTACGCCAGCGGCGGAGGGTCGGGGGTGGCCCGGCGCCTGTTCGGACGGTCCGGCGTGAGCCCGGGCGACGTGGACGTCGCCCAGCTCTACGACAACTTCAGCGGGCAAGTGCTGCTCGGACTGGAGGACTTCGGCTTCTGCGCCCCGGGAGAGTCGGGGCCCGTGGCCCAGTCGGGTGCCTTGGCCTGGCCCGACGGCGCGCTCCCCACCAACACGGCGGGAGGGAACCTGTCCGAGGCTTACATGCAGGGCCTCAACCACGTCATCGAGGGCGTTCGCCAACTACGGGGGGAGTCGACGAACCAGGTGGCCGATGCCGAGCTCTGCCTGGTGACCAGTTCACCGGGCATCCCGTCAAGTGCGATCCTCTTGGCTCGACCATGACCAAGCGCTGGTTCCCCGATGCCATGCCCTCCCCGGCCGTCACCGATGACACCAGGCCGTTCTTCGAGGCGGCGCTCGAGCACCGGCTGGTCATCCAGCAATGTGCGTCCTGTGGCACCCATCGTCACCCGCCCCGACCCCTGTGCCCGTACTGCCACTCCTTCGACTCGGTGTGGCCCGAGGTCCGAGGGACCGGGACCCTCTTCACCTATTCGGTCGTCCACCAGCCCCTCCTGGCCGCCCTTGTCGGCGTCGTCCCCTACGTGGTGGCCGTGGTCGAGCTCGATGGCACCGGAGGGACGCGATTGTCCTCCAACCTGGTGGACGCGCCGCTCGACGCCCTTCGTGCCGCCCTGCCCGTCGAGGTGGTCTGGGAGGACATGAGCCCGACGTTGACGCTCCCCCGCTTCCGCCTCCGAGCAGTGCGCTGACCGTCGACGCTCGGCCGCCACAACGCGGTTGACCACGACCCGGGGCCGACCTAACCTAACATCCGTTTGATAGGTACATCCCGCCCCCGGATGGCAGGGACACCTGCCCCGAGGTCGGCCAACTCCACGACACGCATCGGAGCCCGACGCCCATGATCACCCCCTCGCTCGACCAGCCCACCCGCACCACCGACGCCATCGTCGCCGCCCTGACCGAGGCGGGCATCGAGCTCGTGCTGGGCATGCCCGGCGGGTACACCGGCACCCTGTTCAGTTCCATGCACGATCACCCGACCATCAGGGTGGTCCAGGTGCGGGAAGAGGCGATCGGGTCGGCCATGGCCGACGCCTACGGCCGGACCACGGGCAAGCCCGTCGTGGTCATGGGCCAGGGTGAGTGGATCGCCGGCAACGCCGGACAGGGCTTCCTCGAGGCGCTGCTCGGGAGCGCGCCGATCCTCGTCCTGACCGAGATGTCCGACGGAGGCCCGCTGTCCCACCACGGCTACTACCAGTCGGGCACGGGCGACTACGGGAGCTGGGACGCGGTCTCTGCCCTCCGGGGGGTGACCAAGCGGGTGATGGTCAGCCACGACCCGGCCCAGGCCGTCCAGCACACCCAGTTGGCCATCAAGCACGCACTGGTCGGCGAGCCGGGACCGGTCGCCGTCATCTACCACGGCGACGCCTTGAAGGGAACGGTCGGACCGGATTCGGTACCGCGCATCTACCCGACCAGCGCATACCTGCCGCTCCGGTCCAAGGCGGTCGACGTCGACGTGCTCGACCGGGCGGCCGGGGCCCTCCGGTCCGCCGTCCGGCCGGTCATCATCGCCGGCAACGGGGTCCTGGTGGGCCAGGCCTGTGACGCCCTGTTCGCCCTGGCTCGTGCCCTCGACGCCCCGGTGGCCACCACCGCCGCCGGAAAGGGGGTCTTCCCCGAGGTCGACCCGTTGGGCGCCGGGGTGATGGGCACCTTCGGTACCCCCGAGGCCAACGTCGTGGTCGGGAACGCCGATGTGGTCCTCGCCGTAGGGACCAAGCTGGCGCCCATCGACACAGCCGATGAGAGCACCGCCCTCCTGGATCCGACCCGCCAGACCCTCATCCAGGTCGACGTCGAACCGCTCAACGTCAGCTGGACCTATCCCATCGACCACGCCCTGGTGGGTGAGGCGGGCTACATCATGGACCGGCTGGCCGACGCGGTCAGCGGCCAACCGGGTGCCGTTCGGCCCCAGCGCGGCGCGGCGCGGGTGGCCGCTGCCGAGGAGGCCCACGGTGAGCTCGACGGGGCGGAGTTCACCTCGGACGAGGTCCCCATCGCCCCGCAGCGGACGATCAGGCTCCTCCAAGAGACCTTCCCGGCCGACGGCATCATCACCTGCGACGCCGGGGAGAACCGGCTCTTCATGATGCACTGGTACCGGACCAAGTCGTCGAGCAGCTACCTGCAGCCGGCTGCCGGTGGGGGCATGGGCTACTCGGTGGCCGCCGCCCTCGGAGCCAAGTTGGCCCGCCCCGATCGACCGGTCCTGGCCGTGTGCGGCGACGGCGGGTTCGCCATGTCCATCCACGCCCTCATGACCGCGGTGCAGGCCCGCATCCCCATCACCGTGGTCGTGTTCAACAACAACGCCTTGGGGTGGGTGCTGCACGGCATGGGCGAGCGGGCCGTGGCCGCCGGGTTCGACGAGTTCGACCACGCCGCCATCGCCCGGTCGGTCGGTTGCGACGGGGTCCGGGTCACCAGCACCGACGACCTGCGCGACGCCTTGTCTTCGGTGGCCGATCGGACCACCCCGTTCGTCATCGACGTGCCCACGTCGCTCAAGACCTCATTCAAGGACATCGTCCAGTCGCTGGCCGGCGATCGCTGGAAGGCAGGCGAGTAGACCGGCCCGACCGATCAGCCGCCGGGCTTGTCCCACTCCGACGGGTAGCGGATGAAGGATCGATCGAGATCGGCGACCGCCTGGCAGCCCAAGAGCCGGATGGTGCGGTCCATGTCGACGTGCAGCGTGGACAGGATCGCTTCGATCCCGGGCTCACCGGCTGCGGCCAGTCCGTAGGCCCACGCCCGGCCGATCATCACGGCCCGGGCCCCGAGAGCCAGGGCCCTGATGACGTCGGAGCCCCAACGCACACCGCCGTCGACCAACACCTCGACCGTGTCGCCCACGGCGTCGAGCACCTCGACCAGAGCAGGGAGGGTGGCCGGCATCCCGTCGAGCTGACGGCCGCCGTGATTGGACACCACGATGGCCGATACGCCGCAATCGACGGCCCGACGGGCGTCGTCGCCGGTGACGATGCCCTTGGCGATGATCGGCCCCTTCCACTGCTGGCGGATCCACGAGAAGTCCTCCCACCTGGGTGGGGCGGCGGTCCACTCCCAGAGCGCCTCCTCCACCGTCATCGGGTGGTCGGGCGGGCCCAGGGTGGTGGCGTTCGCGATATCGAGCTGAAAGCGATCTCGGGCGAACTCCAGCAGCCAGTCCGGGTGCAGGGCCACCTGGGGAGCGAACCTGACCATATTGTGCAGGTTCATCTGGAGCGGAAACTTGACCGGGTTGCGCAGCTCTCGGACTCGGTTGCCGGGGATCTGGGTGTCCATGGTCACCACCAGGGCTTCGAAGCCGGCCCGTTGGGCCCGATCCACCAGCTGGGCCGCACCCGGCCGGCCGCCCAGGAAGTACAGCTGAAACCAGGCCGGGCCGGTGGCCGCGGCCGCCACCTCTTCTATGGTGTGCCCGGACATGGAGCTGAGGGTGAAGGCGGTTCCGGCCTGACCGGCGGCCCGGGCCGCGGCCACGTCGCCGTGCCGATCCATCATCCTGGTGAAGCCCACCGGTCCGAGGAGCACCGGCATGGAGAGGCGCCGGCCCAAGACGGTGGTGGACAGCGAGGGAGCCGGCTCGCCCGGCGTCACCCCCATGCGGGGTCGGAAGCCGACGGCCATCATCGCCGTCCGATTGGCCCGCAAGGTGCTCTCGGTCTCGGCCGCACCGTCGAGGTAGTTGAACACGGCCGGGGGCACCCGGCGCCGGGCCAGGGTCCGGGCCCGGTCCACCGTGACCAGCCGGGACGGGTCGCGGTAGGCAGCCCGGAAGCGACGACCCATGGTGCGAGCGCGCTCGCTCAGCTGGGCTCCCCGAGCCATGTCACCTCCATCGCACAGCCCCCGGCGAACGGACCCGGTCAGGCCGGTGCCGGGACCTTGGCCCCGAGCAGGCCGATCATGTTGCCGCCCATGATCTTCCTGATGTCCTCTTCGGGCAGGCCGGAGAGTTCGTCGATGTAGGAGACCGGGTTGGCCAGGCCCTCGACGT
>DASXMT010000172.1:0-11547 GCA_036495505.1 Acidimicrobiales bacterium
TCACGCGAATCAGCGGACCAGGATGCGACCGCACTGGTCGCAGGTAGCGATCTGGTCGGGGGGAAGGCGGCGGATGCGCTCCACCTCCATCGAGGGCATCACCAGGTGGCACCCGTCGCAGTGGTTCTCGATCAGGCGCGCCGCCCCCACGCCTCCGAGGTGGTCCCGGATCTTCTCGTAGCGGGCGACCAGATCGGCGGGCAGGACGGCCGCCTGCACCGCCCTCGCCGCCAGCTCCGTTTCGATCTCTGCATCGATATCCGACTCGTTCGCCGCCACCGCCAGCCGGAGTCGTTCCTCCTCGGCCACCATCGCTTCAGCCGCGCTGGTGTTCTCGGCCAGGGCGGTGTCCAGCGGGTCCTCCTCCTCGAGCAGCTCGAGCTCCTGTTCCTCCAACACGGCCTGCCGCTCGGCCAGATGGTGCACCTCGGTGTCCATGGCTTGGAGGTCACGCGAGGCCGACATGTCGCCGGTGAGCATCCGCTGTTCGATCTCGTGTCGCCGCTTGGCCGACGCGGCGATCTGCTCCTCGATCGAGCCTTGGCGGGCGGCCAGGTCTTCTACCTGGACCCGCATCCCGCCGGCGGCGGCGTCGAGCGCGGCGTGGCGCGCCTCGAGCTCGGTCAGCTCCCTTCGCTCGGCCATGGTCACCTTGCGGTGGCGTAGCTGATTGATCGTCGTGTCGTGCTCCTGTACGAGCAGCAAGGTGTCGAACGGCTCGGCCATGCGGTACCTCTCAGTCGGTTCGTCGGGGGAGATCGGATCCCTCCGGCGTACCGATGAGACTACGGGCCACACGCAGGCCTCCCTGCAGCGACTCGTCGGCGATGGCCAACGCCTCGTCCCAGCTGAACCACCGGATCTCCTGGCTCTCGCCTTCGGGCGGATCGGGGTCCTCGTCCGGGGCCACGATGAGGTAGCGCACGTCGAGGTGGGTGTGCCCCTTGGACGCCTCGTGCACGTCGAGATGGATGAGGATGGGTCCATCACCCGGATGTTCGACGGGGAGCCCGGTCTCCTCGGTGCACTCGCGAACGGCCGCCACTTCGGGGGTCTCACCGGGCTCGATGTGCCCCCCGGGTTGCATCCAGCGATGCAGGCGACGGTGCTTGATCAGGATGGTGCCTCGGGGCCCGACCACCACTCCCGAGGCGGTGACGTGGACGGGCCCGAAGCGCTCGTCGAGGGGATGAGGAAGGCGATCCAGCTCGGTGAGGAACATGTCTCTGGAGGCAAGCTCGCGGAGGTCACAGGGAGGATGAGCCTCGATCGCGATTCTGAGGCTGGCGACGGGATCGGACATACCGGTACTGCAATCCCTACCACACGGCCGCAATCGCCATGCGGAACCCGCCCGCTATTGGTGGCCGATCCTGCCAGGCTGGACAGGGGTCAGAGACCCGCCGACCATAGGAAACCGGCAACGGCGGCAGGGAACACCTCCGGTCGGTCCTGGTTGGCGGCGTGGCCGGCATTGGGGGATCACCACCCGGGAGGCGCCGGGAATGCGGCACTCCATGTACTTGGCACTGGTCAGGAACGGGCGTCTTCGGCGCCCACGAGCGGGAGGTGGGGACATTGATGAACGACAACGATCACGCCGCTGTCCATCGCCGAGGGCTCAGCGCACCAACCTTCCGATGCACAAAAACCTTACGATTTTGCCCTCGGTCGACCCCGGCCTCGAGGGGCGCGGCTCCCGCCGAAACTCCGGCCCGGACCACGTCACTGCGTACCCCGTAAAGGCCGACCTGGGATCCGGCCGACTTGGCTTCAGGCCGACTTGCGGCGTTGCCGGTGGATCCGGCGCCGCTCGCGTTCGGTGGCACCGCCCCAGACTCCCTCTCGCTCCCGATTGGCCAGAGCGTGCTCCAGGCAGGCCTCTCGTACTACGCACTCATCGCAGACAGCTTTGGCTGCGCCGGCCTCCTCATCGGAAGCCGGGTAGAACACGTCTGGGTCGATGCCCCGGCAGGCTGCGTGCTTACGCCAGGTGGCAATCATGGGAACTTCACTTCCTAGTTCGGGATACAGGGTCACACCGCCAAAAATTTCGTCTCAGTGACCTGGGAAAATGCGGCCGCCCGGCGAAAATATGCGGAACGAACAGTATGGCCCACGACGCCCTGCGATGTCCACACTTAGCCCGGTCATCGGTGGAAAAACCCTGACCACCCGATCTGGACATCGATGGCCGCCGGCCATGTCATTCGAGCTCCCATCATAGTTCTCGAGTACATATATGCAGGTCAGCCCGGTACCGATGATTGAGCAACGTCGGCACTCCTCGCGTGACGGCACCGACCGGTCGTCAGGAGCTGATCGCGACAATTCGGTCCCTGCGTGACCAGGGCTCCCTGGAAGGAACGATCGCCCCACTGGTCGGCGCTACGACCCCGAGTCTGGCTCGACCGGCGGCCCGTAGGCGCTGGTGAGCTGGGCACCGAGCACGGCCAGTCGCTCCCGGATCCCGAGGGGCTCCATGACCTCCATCCGGGAGCCGAACCCGGCGAGCTGCCCCGCCCCCGAGTCGACGCTCAAGCCAACAATCTCGAGCTCGATGCGCCCGTCGCCGGCGGTCCCACCGGCCGAGAGCTGGTTCCCGAACACCATCCGCAGGAGTGGGATGAGATCCGGGTCGGCCCGGGCCAGGACCTTGCCCTCCCCTCGGCGCTCGTCGACCGCTTCCACCACCGACTTCCACGTCGTGGCCAGGTCGAAGCCTTCCGGCCGCTCCACGGGGTCGTCGGTGACGATGACCGAACGGACCCGACTGAGCCGGAAGGTGCGCATCCCGGCGTCCGTGTTCGCCACCAGGTACCACACCGACCGTTTGGCCACGAGACCGAGGGGGTGCACGGTCCGCTCGGTCTCGGCCTGGTCCCGCGCCACATATCCCAGTCGGACCTGCCGCCCGTCGACGGTGGCCCGTTGCAACACGTCGAGGTGAACCGGCGCCGGTGCGTTGTCATAGCCCCAGCTGGTGGGGTCGAGCACGACGGCAGATGCAGCAGACTCGGCCTCGGCCCTGAAGGTCTCGGGAAGGGCTTGCACCAGCTTGCGCAGCGCGGCCTTGACCTCGGGGGTGGCGGAGGAGGACGGCCCGGCCACCAGGAACAGGGTGCGCGACTCGGCTGCGGTGAGACCGGTCAGGTCTGTACGGGCCCCGCCGAGGAGCGACCATCCCCCTCCCCTTCCGGGCTGCGAGTAGACGGGGAGCCCGGCCATGGCCAGGCCCTCGAGGTCTCGCCGGGCCGTGCGCTCGGAGATCTCGAGCTCCTCGGCCAGCTCGGACGCGGTCACCCGACCCTTTGCTTGCAGGATCAGCAGACAGGCAACGAGACGGTCGGCACGCACGGATACAGCATGGCAGGCAAAGTGGCCACAAGGTGTCCAGTTCACGAGCAGAAGATGGCGTCATGACAAACACCACGACGCACAATCCACGCGAGCTCACACCTCGGGACGACGCCGATCCCCGGGTCGGCCTGGCCAGCGCCATCGCCCTCGGTGGTGAAGCCGTCGCCCGGGTCGACCCCGTTCAGCTGGGCCGTCCGACGCCGTGCACCGACTTCGCCGTCCAGGACCTGCTCGGGCACATGGTCTTCGTACTTCGCCGGGTGGCCGCGGTGGGTCGAGGCGAGGACGCCTTCGCCGTGGCGCCGACCTCGGACGTGGCCGAGACCGGCTGGGTCGAGGCCTGGAACGAGGCCGCACAGCAGGTGGAGGTGGCCTGGGCCGACCCCGAGGTGCTCCAGCGCATCATGGTGCTGCCGTTCGGGGAGCTCCCGGGCGCCGCGGTGGCGACCTTCTACACGGGCGAGTTGACCATCCACACGTGGGACCTGGCCACCGCCACCGAGCAACGACCGGCCTGGGACGACGGGATCGTCGCCTCCACCCTCTTCGCCTTCGAGCGCTTCCTCCCGCCGACCAGGGCCCCGGAGATCCCCTTCGATCCACCGGTGTCGATCAGCGGAGACCGCCCGGTGATCGAACGTCTGGTGGCCTGGACCGGACGGCGGCCCCAGAACACCAGCTCGCTACCCGGCGGCGGCCGCCTTCAGTGCCCGTCCCATGGCTTCGACGCCGAACACGAGCTCTTCTGCCGGCACCGGCAAGAAGGCCATGCGCAGGAACTGGCGTCCGCTGGTGTCCCCCGTGAAACGCTCGCCCGGTCGGCAGGCCACACCCTCGGCCTCCATGTGGGCGCTGACCTTTCCCAGATCGATGCCGGGCGCGATCTCGAGCCAGAAGTAGATCCCGCCGTTGGGGACGGCGAAGGACACCAACGGGACACAGTGCTCGTTCAGCGCGGCCAACGCCGCGTCGCGCTTGTCCCGGTTGATGCCGCGAGCCCGTTCGATGTGGGGCTCGAGCATCCCGTCGTTGATGTAGGCCTCGAGCAGGCGGGGAAGCATCTGGTTCACGCCGTGGTCCTCGCGCACCGTAGCCAGGGCGTCGATGATCGTCTCATGGGCGGTGGCGTACCCGACGCGCAGGCCCGGCGCCAAGATCTTGCTGAAGCTGTCGGTCTGGATCACCAGGCCCGACGTGTCCAGGCTGAGCAGCGTGGGCGGGGGCGGCGTGTCGAGGTACATGTCGTAGTAGCAGTTGTCCTCGATCACGAAGACGTTCCACTCCGCGGCCAACTGGACCAGACGTTCCCGGCGAGCCAAGGACAGGACGGTGCCCGTCGGAACCTGGAAGGTGGCGATCGTGTAGATGAGCTTGGGCGTGACCCCCTCGGCCCGGAACGCCTCCAGCTGTGCTTCCACCGCGTCGATATCCATCCCGTCGTCGTCCAGGGGAACCGTTCGGACATCGGCGCCCCGTCCGGCGAGGTACTTCAGCATGAATGGATATGAGAGCGACTCCACAATGACCCCGTCCCCGGGATCGAGGAGGGCGGCGGCGCACAGCGAGAGGGCGTTCGACGAGCCGTTCCCGAGGAGCACGTTCTGGCGGTTGAAGGAGTGGCCCTCGCGTCGGGACAGACGATCGGCCAGCACCTCGCGGAGGCCGATGTATCCCTTGCCCATCTCCTCCATGCCGCCGGCGGCGTACTCGCAGGCGGCGATCCCGCCGTTCCTGATGGCCTTCGCCGCATAGTCGGCCAGGTCGTCGACCGGGTAGGACTCAGGAGCCGGGATCCCCTTATCGAAGTTGAAGCGGACGGGGACCGACGGGTCGGGGAAGAAGGGAGCGGGAGCCGATCGCACCCGTTCGGCGAGCCGACTGTGGATCACGTCCGACGCCTCTGACACTGTCATGGGTCCTCCCCTATGGTCGACCAGCGCGGTCGGGCGCATTGCCCGGTCGCACGGCGGTTGCCTCGACTTCCAATAGTGCACCCTCAACCAGGAGGCCGGCCACTACGACGGTGGTACCTGCCGCCTGCAGATCCGGGTACAGCTCGAGTCTGGCCTGGGCATAGGCGGGATACCCGGCCGCGTTGAGCAGGTAACAGGTCAGTCGGACCACGTCCTTCATTCCCGCTCCGTGCTGCTGGAGCTCCTGGTCGATCCGGCGGAGGCACTGCCTGGCCTGCACGTCCCACTCGGCGGGACCAACCAAGGTGCCATCATCGTCGAGCGCCAGCTGACCCGAGACGAAGAGGAGGTCTCCCGACGATGTGGTCGGGGGCCACGCCCTTGGTGCTCCTCCGGTGTTGGCGCCGGTCATCTCTCCCCCGCTCGCCGCTTCGCTCTGCTCTTTCCTTCGTTCATCACTCTCGGTCGTACCCCACTTCCGTCGCCCCGCTCTCCTGGTCCCAACTCGTCCCTTCGTTGGTCACCGTGCTACGGCAACCCGGCCCCGGGCACGTCGACCCGACAGACCTCGATGGACCCGCCGAGGATCTCTCTGGACTTGTTGGGATCGAGGGTCCTGGTGGCGCAGACGTAGAGATCCCGCCGGTCGCCGCCGCCCAGCATGCAGGCGATCGCCCGGCGACCGCTGGTGGCGATCCTGTCGGTCACTGTGCCGCCCTCCTCGACCCGGACCACCTGATGCTCGTTGACCGATGCGAACCAGATGCCGCCATCGGCATCGAGGCATATCCCGTCCGGGGTCTCCTCACCCAGGTCGGCGAACACCTGTCGATCACTGAGGCTTCCGTCGGCGGCAATGCGGAAGGAGGTCAGCCGCTGGGCCAGGGACTCGGCGATGATCATCCGGTCCCCCTCCGGCGTGATGACGGTCCCATTGGGAACCGTCAGATCGTCAGCCACCACCCGCGGCTCGACCAGTGGCCTGTCGCGGCCGGATGGCCCGGCGCCGGCACGTCCGGGACCGGTGGTCAGATCCACCAGCACCAGAACCGTCGTTCGCCGTTCCTCGCCGCCGTAGATGTCGTAGCCGATGTTGCCGATATAGCAACGCCCGGCCGCGTCGACGACCATGTCGTTGCTAAGCCCGGGATGGTACGGCCCGAGATCGGACACCACGGTGAGCGCTGCACCCTCGCCGTTCGCTGCCGAACCGGAACCGGAACCAGGATCGGAATCGGCATCGGAATCGGCCAGTCCCACTTCGAACAGCTTCTTCTCGTGCATCGAAACGGCCAACAGGGTGCCATCGGGCATCCATCCCAGCCCCGAGGGCCCACCGGGTATCTCGGCCATCACCTCTGCCCCTCCGCCCGGTCTGATGCGAAAGATCTGTCCGCCGTGTTGGTCGGAGAACCAGAGTCCGTCCGTGCACCAGCGTGGGCACTCCGGAAAGGCCAATCCGTCGACGACTACCTCGGTTGTGTTCATCGACCGGTTTGCCCCGTCGTGGGCAGGCGGTGACAAACGTATGGACTGGGCTCCCTGTGCATGGTGGGAACGACCTTACCCACCAAAGACGCGCATCAGCCGGTGCTAGAAGTTTGCCTCTCTCCCGCAGGTAGTCCCATGGGACTACCTGCTCGATATCGCCTAGTGCTTATCGACCCATGGCGGCTCGAGCCGCTCGTGTGGTGCAAACCACGTCATCCCATTCCGCATTGCATTGTGCGGTGGGGGCTTCGACCATCTGAGCCGGATCGACACCCTCCGGCGTGCGGGCCAGTAGAGCCTGGCCACCTTCGACACGGAAGACGACCTCATCACCGTCCTTGATTCCGAGAGCGTCCCGGATCGTCTTGGGTACCGTTACCTGGCCTCTTGAAGTGACCTTGGCCGCGCCGTCCATTGGGAAACCTCCCTATGTTTGCGTACCCGCAATTGTAAGGACGTCGTTGGGTCGGATCAACTGACCAAACGGATGGCAGGGCCTGGATCAGGAGGGCCCGGGCCTCAGGTGCCGGCTGCGGTCGAGGTCAGGGCGCCATCCCGGCGGGTCGTCGACTCGACCACGGCGGGAGTGTCCTCGAGGGTCTTGGCCAACAGTCCTCGCAGCGTGGCTCGCTCCTCGTCGCTGAGGGCGCCGAAGATCTCGTCCTCGACGCTCTCCATGCCGTGCTCGGCCTTGCGTAGCGCCACCCGGCCGGCGGGGGTCAGCTGCACGATGTGGCGGCGACGATCCGATGGATCGCGCTCACGGATGGCGTGGCCCGCCTCCTCGAGCTCGTTCAGCAACAGGACCAGCGTGTTGGCGTCGACACACAGCATGTCGCCGAGGGCCTGCTGGGACGTGCTTTCGATCTCCCGCAGGTGGCTCAGGATGGCGAATCCCTTGAGGGACATGCCCAGTACGGCCTCGGGGCTGCGCCGGTACACCCGCCGCGCCAACCTCGTCACGAGGACCGAAGCTCCTGGTGTCGGCTCGCTGGTGCTCATTTGACAGATCCTCTTACTGGTTCGATAATCATCTATGTCAGATCATCCTGGTTTCGTGATTATATAGGGCTGATGAGCACATTGTCACCCGAAACCGAGCTCCGCGTCCAGCGTTCCCATCGAGGAGGACAGTGAAACTGGCAGTACGCAGGGCACTTGCAGGCGAACGACGTCGGTGGATCGCGCTGGTGGTCGTCTGCTTTGCCATGCTCATGAACGCGCTCGACCAGACCATCGTGAATGTGGCCCTGCCCACGATCCAGCGCGAGCTGCACTTCAGCCAGGCCGGGCTGTCATGGGTCATCGACGCTTACCTGATCACGTTCGGTGGCACGCTCTTGCTGGCCGGCCGATTGGGCGACCTGATCGGCCGCAAGCGGGTGTTCATGGCCGGGGTGGCCCTGTTCACCCTGTCGTCGGCCGTGTGCGGGGCATCGAGCTCCCAAGGGATGCTCATTGGCGCCCGCTTCGTGCAGGGACTGGGTGCGGCCCTCTCCTCGTCGGTGATCCTTGCCATCATCGTCACCGAGTTTCCCAACGCCATCGAGCGGACAAAGGCCATGAGCGCCTACGTGTTCGTCGCCGTGGGTGGCGGTGCCGTCGGCCTGTTGGTGGGCGGGGTGCTCACCCAGGCCCTCAGCTGGCACTGGATCTTCTTCATCAACATCCCGATCGGGGTGGTGACCCTCGCCGCCGGGTGGCGGCTCATCGACGAGAACATCGGCTTGGGCTTCGGTCGTGGGGTCGATATAGCCGGCGCCGTGCTCAGCACCGTCGGCATGCTCGGTCTGGTGTACACCATCGTCACCTCGAGCGACTACGGATGGGGGTCCGCTCACACTGCTGCCTTCGGGGCGGCGTCGATCGTGATGCTGGTTGCTTTCGTGTGGTGGGAAGGGCGGGCGGCCGACCCCATCATGCCCTTGCGCATCTTCTCCTCACCCGGTCTGGTGCGCTCGAGCATCGTCCGCTTCCTCGTCGTGGTGGGCATGTACTCGATCTTCTTTATCGGGGCGCTCTACCTCCAGCACATCCTCGGCTTCACCACATTGCAGACGGGGCTGGCCTTCTTGCCCCAGACGCTGGTCGTGTTGGCCCTCTCGCTCGGTCTGACCGCCCGCCTCATGGCCATCATGGGGGCAAAGCGTATGGCCGTGCTCGGCATCGCTCTCGTCCTGGCGGCCTTGGTGCTGTTCTCCCTGGCCGGAGCGCACACCCCCTACTTCCCGCTGCTCCTCGTTGCCTTCCTTCTCATAGGGTTGGGCGCGGGGATGCTGTTCACCCCGCTGATCACCATCGCCGTCGCTGGGGTCCAACCCAAAGACGCTGGTCTCGGCTCGGGCATCGTGAACGTCTTTCAGCAGGTAGCGGCAGCCATTGGCGTGGCCGTGCTCGCCACCATCTCCCAAGACCACACCTCGTCCCAGCTAGCTGCAGGACATCCGGCCAAGGCTGCTCTCTTGAGCGGGTACACCCTCGCTTTCGTGGTGGCCGCCTGCTCGGTAGCCGTGGCGCTGGTCCTCTCGATTGTGCTGCTCCCCCGGGACAAAGCGGGTTCGTACGTCGGCGGCACCGTCGAACATTCCGGCATCGCCGGCGACGTGGTCGAGGAGTTGCCGCTCAGCGTCCCGGCCGGAACACAGCCAGCCGTCGACTAGGCGGTGATCAACCGCCGAGAGCCGGAATCACCCGGGTGGCGAATCGCTCGTTGCTCTCGCTGACGAACGTCGGATCGGCGATACCATTACCGCCCGCTACGCAGTGCCCGGGAGCACCATCGCCGAGTCGCACGTGACAGCAGCACGCGACGTCAGGATACAAATCTACGGGTCAGAGGTGACCTTCCTGCGCCATCGGATGACCGCCCGCACGCTGGAGCATCAGCGCCGACCGAACAGCCAGTAGGCCACCGAGTTACCAGGGTTGAGGCTTACGAAGACACGCCAGAAGTTCCTCGGGCCCCGAATCTGATCGTCAGTCCGACGGCCCATATCCCGCCAAGCGAGTACGGCCAAACCGACCTGAAGAGGAACGATGACCGTCAACAATGTCTTCCGTTGTATCTTCATGTTTTGTCTGGGCCTCCTCGGGCTCAGCGTCCGCCGACTATCAGTCCTTGACCACCTGGTATATCCCGTAGATGACTCCGGGAACGTGGCCACACAGCTGGAGAAGGAAAGCCCAAAGCACCTTGATGCTCGGCCCTTCCTTGATCAATACAGCAAGAAATGGGAGTACGAGGCACAGCAGCACCAGCAGTACCTTGACCATCGAGAGGCTCCTTTGTGGGTGATCACCTGTTCACCTACCCACTCGGAGGAAGTACTAGTCGCAAAGCGCGATAACCGTCGGAGCCAAAAAAGGGAACGATTGGTGAGCCGTTGCCGGGGTCGAGCCCGACGCCATCCCTTTGGAAGCCTCGAGTGCGCGTGATCTCGATTCGCAGGGGCACCGGGAACTTCTGGCCGAACTCCTCCGAACTGTCGCTCACCCGGGCCAGGCTCTAACCGCACTTGGCCAGGAATACGTGGTTCTCGTGTGGCTGGGATATGTCACCAGCGCGGCACGCAAAGCCGCTGAAGACCACGATGTCGGCGCCGGTGCCGTCGAAGTGCAGGGCGACCTGACGCCGGTCGAGGACGTGGCTGATCCGGTTCGCCTTGACCATGTTGTAGATCAGGATCGAGTTGTCGTCCTCGAACAAGATCCGACCGGGATCGGCTGTGGGGTGCCGTCGTTGCCGACCGTAGTGATCCAGATGACTTGTTCCTCGCGCAACCAGACGCCGCACTCAGTCGGCGAGAGCCGGAATCACTTGGGCAGCGAAACGCTCGTTGCTCTCGCTGATGAACGTCGGATCGGCATCGCGGGAGGCGGGGACGACTACGACCCTGTCCAGCCCGATCTCGCCGAGCGCGGCCAGACGATCGATGAGATCGGTCGGATCACCCACCAGCGCGAAGCGCTCTAGGAACTCGTCGGGGACCGCATCGGCCTGATCGCTTCTCACCAATCCGTGGGCCGCCTCCTGGTAGCGGTCTTGGACGCCGGCCACGATGGGGCGGTCCGCGTCAGGTACCGGTACCCCATGATCCATCGCCTCGGCCAGGAATCGAATGAAGATCGATGCGCTACCCAGGACCATGCGCCGCGCCGTCGGCAGGTCGGAATCGCAGGCCACGTTGACGTAGGCACCGAGCGAGATCTCGTCGGGATCGAGGCCGGCTTGCTCACGGGCCCGGCGCGCCTCGGTCACCGCCCAGCCGATGAGCATGGGGTCGGCACCGAGGTTGAACGTCAGCCGGTCGGCCAACGTGGCACCAAGAGCGATGGTGGCTGGCCCGCTGGCAGCCAGGTCAACGGGAACGCTGGGTAGGTCGGCAGGCAGCCAATTGAGCCGGGCCTGCGGTCCCCCGGCCTCGACTGACTGTCCCCGCAGGTAGGTCCGGATGGCCCGTAGCCCTGACTCGAGCGCCTCCATGCTGGCCGGCGACTCTCCTATGAGGCGAAGGGCCGAATCGCCCCGTCCGATTCCCAGTGTCGCTCGGCCATGCGATTCGACCTGGATGGTGGCGATAGCTGCCGCGGTCACCGAGGGATGGCGGGTCACCGTGTTGGTTACCGCCACCCCGAGCTGGACAGTCGATGTAGCTGCGGCAGCTAAGGCAAGCTCCACATACGGATCCCCCACCAGTGTCTGGCTCTCGGCCAGGAGGAACCCGTCGTAGCCCTGACGCTCTGCCGCCGCGGCGGCGCCGACCGCATGAAGGGGCACCGGAAA
>DASXMT010000173.1:0-2432 GCA_036495505.1 Acidimicrobiales bacterium
CTGCTGGTTCTCTGGCCGCCTGAGAGGTGCTCCAGGTCGCCCGATGGTTCCACGTACTTGTGAGGCTCCTGGCGAGACCCATCAGTACGATCTGGACGTGGAACGAGCGATCGCCGGCTATCACCGAGACGAGGCCGGAGACTGGGTGGCCGAGCTGGCCTGCGGGCACCACCAGCACGTTCGCCACCGGCCACCGTTTCAGCTACGCGGCTGGGTCCTCGATGCCGACGAGCGAGCCGCCCGCCTGGGGACACCGCTCGCCTGCTCATTGTGCGACCGAGCCGAGCTTCCGGAGGGCCTGGCGTGGGTGCGCACCACCCCGATCTGGGATGAGGAGACGATGCCGGGAGGGCTAAGCCGTGCCCACCGCGTCGCGGCAGGCACGTGGGGTCGGATTGTCGTCCATCACGGGCGTATGCGCTTCACTGCCGCCACCGCTCCTGTCATCGACGTCGAGCTTGAGGTCGGCTCCGCACAGGCCATTCCTCCCGAGATCGATCACCAGTTGGAGCCCCTGGGTGCGGTCCGCTTCGCGATCGAGTTCTTCGCCGTCGGCCGGCGCTCGGAGATCGGCGAGCCGGTCGGACAGGGGGGTGATCCAGCCTGTTGGGTCGGGCTGGCCTGCCCCGACTGCGGCGCCATGGTCGAGGGCGGTCATCACCGACCCGGGTGCCCCGCCGCCCGGACTTCTTGACCTGACTGTCCACGCCGTGGTCCAAGACGGCTGGGCCTTCGTGCTCCTATCGTCGGCGCCCGACTACTTCGTCACCGCCGATGCTCAAGGCGACCTTGGCGCTACCCCCGTTCAGCACACCCCGAGGCTGACTTGTGTGCCTACCGGCACAACGCTCCCGGCTGCCGGCATCTGCCACAGAACGGCATTCTGGTTGTAGGCCCCCGAGGGGAGGGTGCAGGCACTGGCCGGCTGGGCCTCGAGCATGTACTGCAGGCGAACGCCCTGCAGGGTCAGTTCGGCGGCCGAGACCACGGTGCCGGTGACGACGTCGGAAACCCGAACGGTGGCTCCCGTCGCCGGCGTGGTGGGTGTGACGACCCCGGGAGTCGTGGAGGATGCTCCCGGCGGGACGGTCGTTGTGGTGTCGACCGAACCCTGGGGGCTTGTCGGCTGGGTCGGCGTCGTCGCCAGGGTCGGCGTGGTCGGCGTCGCGTTGTTCCCGCCAGAACCACTGGTGACAGCCCATACCGTTCCGCCAATGGCCAGGGCAATGACTACACCGATGGCCACCAACCCGCCAGGTCTTGCCCACCAGCCGCGGCTCCTCCCTCCATCGGTCATACCGGAAGGCTATTGCCACCAGGTGGTGAGTCGTAGGTCATCGGCGTGTCACCAAACCTGCGACTGCTCGCAACCGGATCTGCGTGCCCGATCCGCTGGTGCTTGTAACTGTGATTTGTGAGGAGGGCAGTGGGACTCCCCGATCCCGGAGTCCACATGCGACTAGTCGTAAGGAGGCGAACCGTGCGAGGCTTCATTCGGTGGGCGTCGACGATCGACTAGTCGCTCTTCGGAGCGCTTTCTTCGTTCGGGACGGGCGACGCGTCGTCGGCGTCCTCTCGATAACGCTCTGGCCCGATCTTCTCCAAATCGCAGGCGACGGTCTCCTCGTCGCCTTGACGCAACAGGCGGAGGGGGCAGCCGATCTGGCGCGCCGATGCGCAGGGGACCTCCGTGACCGCGACTGGGCGGGCGACGACGAACTCGCCAGTCAGCTCGACGCCGCGGTCGGGGATCGGCCCGCACCGATGCTGCGCCCCCTCGCCGTCGACCTCGAGCAACTGGCCGACATCCTCGAGGGCGACCCGATGCACGGGGGCGGCCGAATTGACCTTCGCACCGGCGAGGTCTGGCCGCAAGCGGCGATGGATTACGCCGGCGAGGTAGGCGGACCGGATGAGGAGGATCTCGACAACGTTGATCGCTGGCTGGCGGTGTGGTGCGAGGGCTCCGGGGACGCATACCGAGACATGGAGTACTTCATCGGGACGTTGGCCGACGAGGACCGGGCCGATCGCCTGTCGATCGCCATCGAGGGCCGAGGAGCCTTCGGTCGATTCAAGGACGTGCTGAAGCGCTGGCCCGACGAGCTCGCTCGCTGGTACGTGTTCTCGGGCGAGCGCGAGCGGGGTCGCGCCCGGTACTGGCTTGCCGCTGCGGGATACTGGTCCCGCCGACCAGAGAGCCACCAGTCCACGTAACGCCTACTGCTTCCGAGTGAGTGATACACCCTCCTGTCAAGCTTCATGTATGGCCAAAACGGACCAACGCAACAGGAGAAAGGGCGCTCGAGGGCCGACCCCTCGAGACACGGCCGTGTCCCCGTCCCGGTCCGGCCTGTTTGGCTCTGAGCCCTCTGGCCCCGGTGGCTCTGTCTCTGGTGACTCTGTCTTCGGTGACCAGGTCGGTGACGACA
>DASXMT010000174.1:0-2291 GCA_036495505.1 Acidimicrobiales bacterium
CGTTGTCGGTGTTCCGGGCGATCAGGCGGGCGATCACCTCGGGGTCCATGGCCGTTCCACCCTCGGCAACCCGCCGAACCGCCTCGACGAACTGATCGCTATCGAACACCCGATCCTTCAAGAGGTAGCCGATGCCACCCGTGCCGTCGGCCAGCAGTTCGCGGGCGTAGAGCTGCTCGACGTACTGGGACAGCACCAAGATGGGGAGGCCCGGCACCAGCTTCCGCGCCGCCAGGGCCGCCCGGAGGCCCTCGTCGGTGAAAGAGGGCGGGAGCCGGATATCGACGATGGCGAGGTCGGGCGGATCGGCCGTCATAGCAGCCACGAGATCGTCGCCGTTGTCGACGGCCGCTCCGATCTCGAAGCCGTGGGCCTCGAGCATGCGGATCAGTCCGTCCCTCAGCAAAAAGAGGTCTTCGGCTATGACAATTCGCACGGGATCTCCAGCTGGACGTCCGTCGGTCCGGCAGGTGGACTGCTCAGCGCCAGTACTCCGTCGAATGCGGCAAGCCGGCGCTCGATGCCACGCAGGCCGGTGCCGCGTCCCGGGTCGGCACCTCCTCGACCGTCGTCGGTGACACAGATCGCCAGCATTCCTTGCCGATACCGAATCTCGATCCATGCCTGACGGGCGTCGGCGTGCTTGGTCACATTGGCCAACAGCTCGGACACGGCAAAGTAGGCGGCCGATTCGACTGGCGGCGGCGGCCGCCCGATGGGGTCGGCGGTTACATCCACCCGCGGCACGGAATCCAGTGCCAGAGCGCGGATAGCGTCAACCAGGCCCCGGTCGGCGAGGACCGGTGGGTGGACACCGCTCACCAGGGCGCGCAGTTCGGCCAGCGCCTTGCTCGATGCTTCACGAGCCTCGACCAACAGCTTGCGGGTCGCCTCGGGGTCGGTATCGAGGAGATCTTCGGCGGCGCCCAGCGCCATGCCCATCGCCACCAATCGAGCCTGCGCACCATCGTGCAGGTCCCGCTCGATGCGGCGAATCTCGGCCGCACTGGCGTCGATGGTCTCAGAACGCGTCTCGGCCAGGTGTTGGGCCCGCTGCGCCAGCGCTGGATCTTGTCGAGGACCGAGGATGGCGCGGACCAAGCTGTCGTACGCCTGCAGCAGGATCGGTCCCGACCACAACGCCAAGGCGGTCACGGCCACGCCCAGCACTGCGAGCACTACCCGCTCGAGAGGGCGAAACGCGTGGGACCCACCAACGATCGCGTAGCCAACACAGCCGATCAGCCCTGCCGCCGCCAGAATGACCGGCACCATGGCAAGGATCCACCCGAATGAGGCGTCGGTCACCATCCAGAGAAGGTCCCGCCAAGTGGCAGGATCCGACACCATCCACCGCAGTCGCTCCGCGCTCAGACTCTTGACGTCGTGGTCGGGCGCCGGCAGGTAGGACTCGAGGATCGGCAACCCCAGCCACTCGTCCGACAGCCGTCGCGTGAGCTTCGCCAGTCGGCGGGTCCACAGCACAGCGACAACGACGCCGTAACGCAGCACCAAGAGGTCGCCCGCACACAACAACAGCGCCACCACGAGCCCATGGTTTGGGGGCAGGCCGACCAGAGCCACCACACCGAGCACGGCCAGGCCCGGCACCAGCACGAGGACCAGGAGGAGGGCCAAGCCGGCCATGGCCAGACCGAGGAAGGCCGACCCCTGGACGAGCGCGAGAAGTCCGGCGTTCAGTCGCTGACGCGACCCGCCTCGCCGACCGTCTATCTCCACCATCACCCCTGCACCCATGACGCATCGACTTCCCTCGTCGCGTTACCCCAGTTTGACCCACATGACACCGCGGTGGCAGTAGGGCTGAGCACCCAAGACAGGTGTACCTAGGTACACCGGTAAGACGCCGCCTAGCCGTATTCCCTGGTGACGACCCCACCCTCACAATGGAGGCACTGAGCTACCGCAACGCAGGGAGCCAGGGACCAGGTCCTCCGACCTGATGGAGGACGGATGAGTCAAACAACGGATACCGCACGCGACCACCAGGCGGGAACGGCGGTCGGCGCCCCACGCAGTGAAACTGAGGATGTCGCATGAACGTCATCGAAGCCAACGACCTCGGGAAACGCTATGGCAGCACGTGGGCGCTGCGTGAGTGCACGCTGGACGTCCCCGAGGGGCACTTGACCGCATTGGTCGGACCAAATGGCGCGGGCAAGACCACCTTGTTGAACCTGGCGGTCGGTCTCACGGATCCCAGCTCGGGCAGCATTTCCGTCCTCGGCGGCCGGCGGCCGGGGTCATCGGCCGCGCTCAATGGGATCGCG
>DASXMT010000175.1:0-3085 GCA_036495505.1 Acidimicrobiales bacterium
CGCGCTCCTCGACCAGCAGCCCGGCCCGGCCGGCGCGCACGAGAAGCTCGAGCGGATACCCCGACCGCCGGTCCTCTATACCCAGTCCCAAGATCGTGTCCCGCCGTCCTACCCGGACCGCGCCGATGTCGTGCACGGCAAGTCCGAACTTATGACGGAGGCGCGCCGCGACCACCGCGTTCCCCGCACGGGCGTGCAGGGGCCAACCGGCGCGTTCCGTGGGCCTCCGCCGACCCACGGCGAGGTCGGCACCGGCCCGAATCAGATCGACGAGCGTCGGCAGCTCTCCGGGGTCCAGGGATCCGTCGCCGTCCAGCACGCATACGATCGATGGGTCCGCCGATTCGATTCCGGCGTGCACGGCGGAGCCGTACCCTGGAGTGTGTTCGCAGACGACTCGCGCCCCCCAGGACCGGGCCACATCGTCCGTTCCGTCCTCGGAGCCGTTGTCTACGACCAGGACGCCGTAGCCCTGCGGCATGGCTTCCAGGACGCCGGGCAACGCCCCGGCCTCGTTGCGGCAGGGGATGACCACCGTGACCGAGTCCAGGTCCGGCGCGGATTCCTGCTCAGACACGGGGCGGGCCGCCTGATGAGGCGAGCCGGAGCGGCGCCCAGGCAAAGGCCGCAAGCCCTTGGACCGGAGAGACCGCCGCTCGGAAGCCGAGCAGCTCGGCGGCACGGGCGGGATCGGCCACGATGTGACGCACGTCCCCGGGGCGGAACTGCCCGGTGACGGACGGGCTCGGGCCGCCACGGGCATCGGAGAGCACTCGGGCAACCTCACCAATGGTGACCGGCCGTCCGGAGCAGATGTTGAGGGGCGTGAAGCCGGGTAAATCCGCGGCAACGGCAAGTACGTTCGCGTCTGCGATGTCCCCGACGTGGACGAAGTCCCGCGTCTGACCACCGTCCTCGTACACCTTCGGGGACTCGCCCGCCTCGAGGGAGGAGCGGAACATGGCTGCCACTCCGGAGTACGGCGTGTCCTGGGGCATGTGGTCGCCGTAGACGTTGTGGTAGCGGAGCGCAGTGACCGAGCCGCCGGTGCTGAGGCACCAGGCCAGTGCGAAGTGCTCCTGGGCCAACTTGCTGGCTGCGTAGAGACTCCGGGGACGAAGGGGGGCGTCCTCGCCGACCAGCTCCCAGACGACCGGCTCACCCCCGGCCGGGCACCGGTTGTCGAAGCTGCCCTGAAGGAGATCGGCCGGCTGCCTGGGGAGCGGATCAACCAGACCATGGCGAGCGCACCGGTACCGGCCGTCGCCGTAGACGACCATCGACGAGGCGAGCACCAGGCGTCGACACCCGGACCGGTGCATCGCCGCCAGGAGGACCGACGTCCCGAAGTCATTGTGACTGGCGAAAGCCGGTGCGTCATTGGCATCGACACCTGCGCCCACTACCGCCGCCTGATGGCAGACCACGTCCACCCCCCGGAGCGTGCGGTCCATGGCCTGGGCGTCGCGGACGTCGACACGCTCGACGGCGTCGGGTAGCGAGGGCGTCGGGCCGTGCGCCGACTCCAGCAGGAGGTCGATGCGAACGACGTCATAGCCCTGTGCCTCGAGTGCCGAACAGACATGGGTGCCGATGAACCCGGCGGCACCGGTGAGGAGCACCCTCACGTTTGGCGCGTGCAGTTCAGGCAGGCTTCGACCATCAGGTGATGGTAGGCCCGATGTCGAGCTCGCACACCGCGGGGATCGCTCCCTTCGGAGCCGCTCGTGGCCGGTGCCGTCCACATCGGGGCTCGTCCACCCCGTCTGCCGGTATGGACGAGCGCCTGGGCCCATTGGCTCTCCCAGGCACCGGAGGCACCGGATCCAGGGAGTGGCCCATTCGTCGTGTCCGGTTGCGTCCGGGCTCAGGAATGCGAAACTCTTCTGAATGGAACCCGACGCTTTCCTGTCCGTCGCCGACGTAGACGCCCGTGCGCTACTGAGGGCGGCAGAGACCGACTGGACCCGACCGGTGCCGCACTGCCCCGACTGGGACGCGGCCGGCCTGGTCCGACATACCGGCGCAATCTTCGAGTGGATGGCCGCCGTCGTTACATCGAGAGAGCGCGTGAGCCGCCGGGCCCTCGAACCCGCGCCGGACAACCTCACCCATCTGTCGTCGTGGTACCTGGCGGCGCTCGATCGCACCATCGAGGTGCTGGGCTCTGCTGATCCGGCATCCGAAACGTGGACCTTCTCTGCCACCGGCAATCGTCGGGCGGGTTGGTGGCGGAGACGGCTCGCGGTCGAGGTGGCGATCCACCGCTGGGACATCGAGCACGCCGTCGCCGGGGCTGGCGGCCTAGCACCGAGGCCACTCGACGGGGCGGTGGCCGCGGCGGGCGTCGAGGAGTTCGTCGTCGAATTCTTACCCGGCCTGCTGGCCCAGGAGGGCATCGAAGGCCTCGACGGCACGTTCGACCTCCACGCCACCGACGCTCCCCTGGAGTGTTCGCTTGACCTCGACGCCACTGGTCTGGTGCTGCCCGAGATCGCTAAGGCCGACACGGCGGTTCGTGGCACCCGGTCAGATCTCCTGCTGTAGTTGACGAATCGGGGGCCGCTGGACTCTCTGGACGTGATCGGGAACCGGGAGATCCTCGACCGCTGGCCACAGCTCCGACGCTGAGCGGGCCTCACCGACCACAGCCATAGGATCGATGCTATGGCACATGCCGGCCAAGCAGCTCCCGACCGCACGCTCGGCGACCGAGCGCTCGATGCCGACTCCGTCGCATGGCTGGAGGGCCTGAGCAGCGTCGGTCGGTTGCGAGACGCCACGACGGAGCGGCTCTTCGAACTGCTGTTGCGGGTGGCGAGGAGCGAGGCTCGCCGCCGGAGCGGACAGCTCGGGATTGCCGGTCTCGAGCTGGACGATCTCGCCCACCAGGCGGCCGCCGACGCCGTGGTGCACGTGGTCGCCAAGGTGGGTGAGTTCCGTGGCGAGAGCCGGTTCACCACCTGGGCCTGCAAGTTCGCCATCTTCGAGCTGTCGACGAAGATCGGGCGTCACTTCTGGCGCCATCCGACGACGTCGATGGACGCAGAGGGCTGGGACCGGCTGCCCGATCGGTTCGGGCTCG
>DASXMT010000176.1:0-4027 GCA_036495505.1 Acidimicrobiales bacterium
CAGTACTGGCGGTGGCTGAGCGGTGCGGTGCACGGCAATTTGGGCCAATCACTGTTCCAGAACGAGAGCGTGACGTCCGGCATCGCCGCCAGGTTCCCGGTGACCTTCGCCGTGGCCGCCGGGGGGATGGTCATCGCCATCCTGCTCGGGCTGCCAGCGGGCATCATCTCGGGTATCAGGCAGGGGACGGTCAGGGACCGAGCCGTGACCATCGGCTCGAGCATCGCCGTTGCCATCCCGGACTTCTGGCTGGGGATCCTCTTGGTGATCGTCTTCGCGGTGAAGTTGAAGTGGCTGCCGGCGTTGGGTTACACGCCCTTCACCCAGTCGCCCGTGGAGTGGTTCAAAGACCTGCTGCTTCCCTGGTTGGCCCTGGGCATCGGCGGGTCGGCCGTCATTGCCCGGCAAGTGCGCGGTGCCCTGATCGACACCCTCGATCAGGACTACATGCGTACCGCGCTGGCCAAGGGACTCACTTCACGGATGGTGATCGGAAAGCACGCCTTGAAGAACGCACTCAGCCCGGCGGTGACGGTGATTGGAATCCAGTTCGGATACCTGCTCGGTGGCACGCTGATCATCGAGCAGATCTTCTCGCTCCCGGGCCTGGGCACGTACATCATCCAGGCCATCAACGACAAGGACATCCCGGAGATCCAGGGAGTCGTCCTGGTGGTGGCGGTCTCCTTCATCATCATCAACCTCATCGTCGACGTCATCTACGGCTACTTGAACCCCAAGGTGAGGCTGGCATGACGACCTGGAGCCCTCCCGGGGCCGAGGATCCCTTCGTCGGGCTGAACCCGGTGCCCCCCGTCGCCGATCTGCCCGACGAGCTGCCGCAGCGCCGACCGGGCTTCTGGGCCCGCTTCGTCCGCCAACGATGGGCGCTGGTCGGCTTGACCTTCTTGGTGCTGATCATCCTGGCCGCCATCTTCGCCCCCGTCGTCGCCCCTCACCCTCCCAACGCCCAGGACATCAACGCCATCAACAACGGACCGTCGGGTTCACACTGGCTCGGTACCGATGACCTCGGCCGTGACATCCTCAGCCGGATCATCTGGGGCGCCCGCATCTCCTTGCGAGCCGCCTTCGAAATCGTGGCCCTGGCCGCGGTGATAGCCGTACCACTCGGCCTGATCGCCGGCTTCTTCCGTGGCGCCGTCGACGCCGTGATCATGCGGATCATGGATGCGCTCTTCTCCTTCCCACCGCTGATCCTTGCCCTGACCGTGGCCGCGCTGCTTGGCGCCGACATCAACGACGCCGCCATCGCCATCGCCATCGTGTTCGTGCCGAGCTTCGTCCGGTTGCTCCGTGGCGAGGTCATCGCGGTCAGGGAGGAGGCGTTCATCGAGTCGGCGCGCAGCCTGGGGGCCACCTCCAAGCGCCTGATGGGCCGCCACGTCGTCCCGAACGTGGCTTCGCCGATCATCATCCAGCTGGCGCTGGCCCTGGGGTTCGCCCTGCTGGCCGAGGCCGGACTGAGCTTCCTGGGCATCGGTGAACAGCCGCCCACGCCGAGCTGGGGCGGCATGCTCCAGGAGGGGTTCAACTTCATCAATTCATCGCCGTGGGCCCTGGTCTTCCCCGGGCTGGCCATCATGCTGACGGTGCTGTCGTTCAACCTGGTGGCTGACGGGCTGCGGGACTCCCTGGGCCGGGACCGGCCTCCGGGCAGCACCCTGGTCAGGGGCGACAAGGAGGAGGGACGGACTCCGATGGCACGGCTGCGCTCCATAGGCAGGGCCGAAACCCCGCCGCCGGCAGCACGCCACGGCGCCGCCCTGTTGGCCGTGCAAGGCCTGAAGGTCGAGTTCGTCACCCGCGGGCAATGGTTGCCGGTCATGGAGGAAGGGGCATTCTCCCTGCAACGGGGTCAGACACTCGGGCTGGTTGGCGAGAGCGGTTCGGGCAAGACCGTCTCCGCTCTGGCGGTGATGGGCCTGTTGCCGCCCCGGGTGTCCCGGGTGTCCGGCTCGATCCGGTTCGAGGGGCGCGAGCTCACCACGCTCAGCCCATCGGGGCTCCGTCAGCTCCGGGGGAGCGAGATCGCCATGATCTTCCAGGAACCGATGACCAGTCTCAATCCCGCCTACACAGTCGGCAACCAGATAGCCGAACAGGTCCGGGCCCATCGGGAGATCACCCGCAAGGAAGCCTGGAACGTCGCCGTCGACATGCTCGAGCGAGTCGAGATCCCCCAGGCGGCCGGGCGAGCCCACGACTATCCGCACGCCTTCTCCGGCGGCATGCGCCAGCGGGTGATGATCGCCATGGCGCTTTCCTGCTCGCCCAAGCTGCTGATCGCCGATGAGCCGACCACCGCCCTCGACGTCACCACCCAAGCGCAGATCATCGACCTGCTCCACACCCTCCAGCGCGAAGAAGCCATGGCGATGATCTTTGTCACCCACGACCTCGGCGTCATCGCCGACGTGGCTGACGACGTCGTGGTCATGTACGCCGGGCAGATCGTCGAGCAGTCGATCGCGGCCGACATCTTCGTCCATCCGCGGCACCCCTACACCGAGGCGTTGTTGGACTCGGTGCCGCAGCTCACGCCACGTGGGGAACCACTGCACGCCATTCCCGGCATGGTGCCCCGGCCCGACCAGTTCCTCACCGGGTGTCGGTTCGCCCCCCGTTGCACCTACGCCGAAGACGGCTGCCTGTCCGCTCCGGTTCCGCTCCGTCGTCCCCAACCGGTCGAAGGACCCACCGGCAATGGCGCCGTTGGTGACTCGGGGCCGCCCCCGAGCTCGCCGGTGATCCTGTCCCGCTGCGCCCGACGGGACGAGCTCACGCTGTCAGGCGCCCGGCTCGAAGTGGCGGCGACATCGTTCGTAAGCGAGGCGGCGAAGATCAGCGTCGATCCGGTGATGACGGTGACCGACCTGGTCAAGGAGTTCCCCATTCGCAGCGGAGTGCTGCGACGCAAGACGGGCGCCGTCCGTGCGGTCGACGGTGTCGACCTCACGGTGATGGCCGGGACCACCCTCGGGCTGGTGGGTGAGAGCGGATCGGGCAAGTCCACCTTGGCCAGGCTGGTGCTGCGCCTCATCGACCCGACCAGCGGCGACGTCGTCGTGGACGGCAAGGACATCACCAAGCTCGGGGGCCCGGCCCTGCGACGACACCGCGAAGCGATGCAGATGGTGTTCCAGGATCCCTACTCGTCACTTGACCCCCGCCAGAGCATCGCCGACATCGTCGGAGAGCCGCTGGCCATCCACACCTCGATGTCGAGGTCCGAGCGGGAGAAGAGGGTCGCCGACCTGCTCGGCCAGGTGGGGCTGGGCTCGTACGTCATGCAGCGCCAGCCCCATGAGTTCTCCGGCGGCCAACGCCAGCGCATCGCCATCGCCCGGGCCTTGGCCCTCCAACCCAGGCTGTTGGTCTGCGACGAGCCGGTCAGCGCACTGGACGTCTCGACCCAATCGCAGGTCATCAACCTCTTCAGCCGGCTCCAGAAGGAGTTGGGCCTGGCATACCTGTTCATCGCTCACGATCTCTCGGTCGTTCGCCACATCAGCGATCGGATCGCTGTGATGTACCTGGGGAAGATCGTCGAGGAAGGAGAGGCGGACGAGGTCTATCTGCGGCCCACCCACCCGTACACGGCGGCGCTCCTCTCCGCCATCCCGGTCCCCGACCCGACCCGCCGGCGCGAAGGATCCCGCATCATCCTCTCCGGCGAGGTCGGTGAACCGGTGGGTGGGACGGGAGGTTGCCGCTTCCGGGCCCGATGCCCCTTCGCCATGGAGATCTGCGCCAGCGTCGACCCCGAGGCGTTTGTGACTCCGGGCGGATCGACGGTCCGGTGCCACCTTCACACCACCGGGCCAGCGCTTGGCGGAGCATCGGTCCAGCTGCTGCCGACCCCGACGTCCGCGACGAAGGGTGTGTCAGTTGAAGCGGTGGGGGAGGCGCCGACGGCCTAGCCGCCGGCACCGGGCCTTCGAGCCCCAGACAAGTCCAGCAGACACGGACACCCTGTTGCCCAAGCCTCCAGGGCGAAAAGACG
>DASXMT010000177.1:0-7787 GCA_036495505.1 Acidimicrobiales bacterium
CTGGGCACTGCTCGCCTCCGGGGTGAACTGGCCACCGGGGATCCGCTCTCACCCAGGGACCGCCGAGCCATAGAAGCCGTGACGGTCGAACGATAAGAGCCGATCGCCAAGATCCTGAAAAAGCACGCCTCGGCTGGCGACAGGGCCGTGGCCAGTGGGGGAACGGTTCGGGCGCTGGCCCGCCTGGCCATGGGCCTGCACCGACCTCCCGCGCCAAACGCCTCCACGGTGCAGGTCAATCAAGTGGAGCTGCCCGCCGGCCAGCTCCACGACCTCGCCGATCGGCTCTCGACCCTGGACCTCACCGCCTGTCTTGCGCTTCCCGGTGTGCAGGCCCGCCGGGCCCCGTTGCTCCCGATCGGAGCGGTGGTGCTGGCCACCCTGGTCGATGTGTTGGACCTCGGACGTTTGGTGGTGAGCGACTGGGGACTACGAGAGGGCGCCGTGTTCGGCGCCCTCTCACTTCAATCTGAGCTCACGACGGGCTCGGATAGTCCGCTGAACATGACTGCCTAGGAGCAGCCGCCTAGGCGCTTGGTCAGTCCTTCTTCTTGCCGAGAATGCGGTTCATCTTGGTGCCACAGGTCGGGCAGGTGCCCTGGGCGGCACGGCGTCCGTTGGCCAACTCCACCTCTTGACCGTCGAATTCTCGCTTTTCTCGACATTTGACGCAGTAACCCTCATAATTCGCCATTGCTTCCTCCTCAGACCTTGGATGGGAACGATCCCCCGGATGTCGACGGTCTGAACGTATCGGCACCCGATCACCGGATGGGGGATGGAGGAGGGTTTTGCTAGCTGGTAGCTAATTCTGCTCGCGGCACCCTGGGGCGCTCCGCCCCCTCCTTTGGACGCACTCCGACGGCCTTCCCGGTGCCCGCGTCGGTCTGGGTGACCGGGCTCGCGTCGCCCTAAGCTGACGAAATGACCACCATCTACGAACCGACCATTCACACCCTGTCCGGAGGCGACGCCTCTCTGAGCGACTTTGAGGGCAAGGCGCTGCTGTTGGTGAACGTGGCCTCGAAGTGCGGCCTCACGCCCCAGTACGAGGGACTCGAGCGGCTGCAGCGGACCTATGGTGACCGCGGGTTCTCGGTTCTCGGGTTCCCCTGTAACCAGTTCGCTGGGCAGGAACCGGGAACGTCGGACGAGATCGCTGAGTTCTGTTCCGCCACCTACGGGGTCTCCTTCCCGCTGTTCGAGAAGATCGACGTGAACGGCAGCGGTCGTCACCCCATCTATGACCAACTGACGGCGGTCCCAGACACCGAGGGCGAAGCCGGCGACGTGCAATGGAACTTCGAGAAGTTTCTGGTGTCGCCGGAGGGCGAGATCGTGAAGCGCTTCCGGCCGACCGTCGACCCCGAGGCTCCAGAGGTCACCGATGCAATCGAGGCGTCACTGCCCGGCTGAGCTATGGCTAACGACGAGGTGGTTGTCGACCAACTGGCCGAGGTGTGGGGATCGGTCGTCACTGCTTGTGAGGGCCTGACCTCTCAGCAGTGGGATTTGCCAACCGACTGTCCGGGGTGGTCGGTGCGCGATCAGGTTTCCCACCTGATCTCCATTGAGCGGTCGCTGCTCGGTGACCCTTCACCGCCCCCCATGGACGCGATGCCGCCCTACGTCAAGAATCCGATAGGCGAGATCAACGAACCGTGGATCGAGCAACGTCGGGGCCTTCCCGGCGGTGAGGTGTTGTCCGAGTTCGAAGAGACAGCAGCTCGGCGCATCGAGGCGCTTCGGGCCTTTCCTCCAGAGCGGTTCGAGGTGGTCGGCTGGAGCCCCATCGGGGATGTGCCGTACCGGACGTTCATGACGGTCAGGGTCTTCGACTCGTGGGCCCACGAACAGGACATCCGTTCGGCCGTCGGTCGACCGGGCGGCCGTGGAGGCGCCGGCGAGGCCGTCACTCTGGAGCGGTGCTTTCTGACCGTGGGGTACACCGTGGGGAAGAAGGTGGCTCCTCCTGACGACACAACAGTGACGTTCAGGGTCACCGGTCCCCTCGGGCGACAAGAGACGGTCCGGGTCCAAGGAGGCAGGGCCGTTTCCTTGGACGAGACGCCATCGGCTCCGACGACGGCGCTCACCATGGAGCAATCCGCGTTCTGGCGATTGGGACTTGGCCGGTACACCGGCAACGAGGCCTTGGCCGCCGGAGACATCACTCTCGACGGCGACCTTGATCTCGGACGCCGGGTCGTCGAGGCGATGCCCTTCATGATCTGAGCGTTACCGTCTGAACCGCTCCGCTGTGTTCGCGCGCCCGTAGAGACGTTGCCCGGGTCCCAGTGGAGACGGCCGTAGGCAATTGGTTTCCAGGAATCTCCCACGTTTGGGCGAAAGGGGGTGATGCCGTCCTTCTGCAATTCGCCCAAGCACGGGAAAATCCAAAAAACCTATATGGGAGAGGGACTCTTGAGGGTGTGAGCGAGGCGGTTCCGACCGAGGAAAGCCGCCAACGTTGACGGTTACATCCACTCGTTACCGTGGACGACATGTCCGCATGCGAAGACGTTCCCACCAGTCTCGGCCACACCGCGCGCAGTGCGCCGAGTCGTCGCCCGCAGTATCGGCATGCCGGCCCGGGATGTGCGCTGACAGCAGCCGATCCATTGCGCGGACGACCGCTTCGGCGAGCAGCCTGCGCGGTGATCATGCGGTCGTGGTACCCGTGCTCGGTCTCCGACGTTGTCGAGGTGCTCGGCCAGTGGGGTTACGAAGTCGGAGGTCGCCATCCCCAGAAGGCCGTAGCCGATGCGCTCGCCTATGAGGCCGGTCGCGGCTGGCTGCGGCGCGTGCGCCGAGGCTGGTACGCGGAGGGCACGGTGTCGGCCGGAAGTCGTTACCGAATCCTGTCCCTGTTCCCATGACGTTCCCGTTGCCGGTTCCATGACCGCCGTGCCGTTCCCACGACCGGACCCATGACCGCCGTGACCAGTTCCCACCACCGCCACGAGGCACCCGTGACCGACGCGACGCCGTAGCGGCGCGCTCCTGGTAGCACCGGCCGATGCTCAGGTGACAAGTCGATTCGGCGCCGATGCGACGGAGGGAGGCAGGCCCCCGTCGGCCAGTAGACTCCCGTATTCGTATGCGAGCCACAGCAGCGCCCGAAGAGGGCAACAAGGTCCGTCTCTCCGTTGAGATCGACGAGGCGGAGATCGACAAAGCCCTCGATGAGGTGATGCGCCGGTTGTCCCGCGAGGTGCGCGTACCTGGTTTTCGGCCCGGCAAAGTACCCCGGCGGGTGATCGAAGCCCGGATGGGTGGCGCCTCGGCCGTCCGCGGCGAGGCGCTTCGCGAGGCGCTCCCCGATTTCTACGCCAAGGCGGTGACCGATACCGAGGTGGACCCCATCGCCGCTCCGGAAATCGATATCACCTCGGGCAACGAATCGGGCGGTGTGGCCTTCGACGCCGTGGTCCAGGTGCGGCCGACGGTCGGCATTCCCGGCTACCAGGGCCTGGTCGTCACCCTTCCCTCCCTGGCTGTTCCCGAAGAGGACATCACCAGCCAGATCGATCGGCTGCGAGAGACCTCCGGCGAGCTCACCGACGTGAAGCGCCCCGCCCAGGACGGCGACCGGGTGACGGTCGACATCCATGGGACCCGCTCGGCCCCGAGCCCAAGTGGCGAACTGGCGTCTGATGACGACCTTTCGGCCGAGGACTACCTCTACGAGGTGGGGAGCGGTGGCATCGTCCCCGAGCTCGACGATCAGCTCCGTGGAGCCAAAGTCGGCGATATCCTCACCTTCGACAGCACCGTCGATGGGCTCGATCAGAAGGTGTCCTTCCGGGTGCTGGTGAAAGACGTGAAAGAGCTGAAGCTGCCCGACGTCACCGACGAATGGGCTGCGGAGGCCTCGGAGTTCGAGACCGCCGACGAGCTCAGGGCGGACATCACCAACCGGCTCACCCAGATGCGGATCGTGCAGGCGCAGATGGCCCTCCAGCAAAAGGCCATCGACGCCCTGGTCGAGCTGGTCACCGAGGACATTCCCGATGTGCTGGTGGCCGAGGAGCTCCGGGAGCGCATCCACGATCTGAACCATCGCCTGGAGCACCAGGGCATCGGGATCGAGCAGTTCCTCATGGCCAGCGGGCGCGACGAGCAGCAGCTGCTGGACGAGCTCAGAGAGGGTGCCCTCCGGGGCGTCAAGGCCGACCTGGCCCTCCGGGCGCTGGTCGAGGCGGAGCACGTTGAGGTCAGCGATGAGGAGCTGGCCACCGAGCTGGCAGCCATGGCTGAACGCCTGGATACCGACGTCGACCTGGTACGAGAGGAACTCGACCGGGCAGGGCGGTTGCCGGCAGTACGCTCGGACCAACGCAAAGCGAAGGCCATGCGTTGGCTGCTCGACAATGTCGAGCTAGTGGACGAGGAGGGAAATCCCGTGTCACGGGACGACCTGAAGGTAAATCAGGGCGAGGAGGAGTCGGAGTGAGCGTGACAAGGGGAATCAGCACAGAGGGAATCAGTACGGTGGATGCCCAGGCCTACAGCGTCCCGTGGGTGGTTGAGTCGACCAGTCGGGGTGAGCGGAACTATGACCTCTTTTCCCGCCTGTTGCGGGAGCGAATCATCTTCTTGGGTACGCCGATCAACGACACGGTGGCCAACCTGGTGTGTGCCCAGCTCCTCTTCCTGGAGTCTGAGGAAGCAGACAAGGACATCCACCTCTATATCAATTCGCCCGGTGGCGACATCACCGCACTGTTTGCCATCTACGACACGATGAAGTACATCAAGCCGGACACGTCCACCTTCTGCTTCGGTCAGGCTGCCTCGGCTGCGGCCGTGCTGCTGGCCGCCGGCACCAGGGGAAAGCGGTTCGCCCTGCCCCACGCCCGCATCCTGTTGCATCAGCCCTTCGGCGGGGTCGAGGGTCAGGCCAGCGACATCGAGCTGCAGGCCAAGGAAATCCTCCGCATGCGCGATCTGCTGAACGGCATGCTGGCCGCTGACACGGGCCAGACCATGGAAAAGGTGTCCAAGGACACCGATCGGGACTTCATCATGACGGCCGAGGAATGTGTGAGCTACGGGCTGATCGACGAGGTCATCACGGCCCGGGACACGGTGGGCGTCGAAACAGTCGGCGCGGCATAGGGACAGGTTCGAGCGACGCAGCCGGTAGGGTTGGATTCGGCGTTCTTCAGGCATGGCGACAAAGGGAAAAGGGACAAGGGGAACCGACGTGGCGAAGTTCGGAGACGGTGGCGACCTCGTTAAGTGCAGCTTCTGCGGCAAATCCCAGAAGCAGGTCAAAAAGCTCATCGCCGGACCGGGGGTGTACATCTGCGATGAGTGCATCGAACTGTGCAATGACATCATCGCCGAGGAACTGGCCGACACCACCGAGCTCTCCTTCGAGGAGCTACCCAAGCCCAAGGAGATCTACGAGTTCCTGAACGATTACGTGATCGGTCAGGAGTACGCCAAGAAGATCCTGTCCGTCGCTGTCTATAACCACTACAAGCGGGTCCAGGCGGGCAACAACGGCACCCATGACAACGAAGTCGAGCTGGCAAAGTCCAACATTTTGCTGCTCGGTCCCACCGGCTGCGGAAAGACTCTCCTGGCCCAGACCCTGGCCCGCATGCTCAACGTGCCCTTCGCCATCGCCGACGCCACCGCGCTGACCGAGGCCGGGTACGTGGGTGAGGACGTCGAGAACATCCTGTTGAAGCTCATCCAGGCTGCGGATTATGACGTCAAGCGGGCCGAGACCGGAATCATCTACATCGACGAGATCGACAAGATCGCCCGGAAGTCGGAGAACCCCTCGATCACCCGGGACGTCTCGGGAGAAGGGGTACAGCAGGCCCTGCTGAAGATCCTGGAAGGGACCACGGCGTCGGTGCCGCCCCAGGGCGGTCGCAAGCACCCCCACCAGGAATTCATCCAGATCGACACCACCAACATCCTGTTCATCTGCGGCGGCGCCTTCGCCGGCATCGACAAGATCATCGAGAACCGCATCGGTCGCAAGGGCATGGGCTTCCGGGCCGAGGTGCGCAAGGCATCCGAGCGGGACGACTCCGAGCTCCTTCGGCTCGTGCTCCCCGAGGACCTCATGAAGTTCGGGCTCATTCCCGAGTTCATCGGGCGCCTGCCCATGGTGGGGGCGGTGTCCCACCTCTACAAGGATGCGCTGATCCAGATCCTGGTGGAGCCCAAGAACGCACTCACCCGGCAGTACAAGCGGGTCTTCGAGTTGGACCGGGTGGAGTTGGAGCTGACCGACGATGCGCTCGAAGCCGTCGCCGAGCAGGCGTTGCTCCGAGGCACGGGCGCCAGAGGCCTGCGAGCCATCCTGGAAGAGGTGTTGCTCGAGGTGATGTACGACCTCCCCAGCCGCACCGATGTCTCGAAATGCGTGGTCGATCGTGCCGTGGTCCTCGAGAAGGTGCATCCCACCCTGGTGCCCCTCAACCCGCCGACCAAGTCCACCCGCACCCGCCGGGCCGCGTCCTAACCGGACTCACCCGGCCCAGGCGCACCTCGACCCGACGGGCGCGAGCGCGTCATCGCTGTCCGCGACACCACGTCCCAGGCCACCATGCCCTTCACTGACCTTTCCGAGGCCATCGCCTGGCTCGACTCGCACATCGACTTCGAGTCCATCGCCCCGACCCGTCGGGCGCTGCCCACCCTGGATCGCATCCGCGAGCTCGTGGGGATCCTGGGCGACCCGCAGCGGGCCTACCCCTCGGTCCACCTGACGGGGACCAACGGCAAGGGATCCACCGCAGCCATGGTCACGGCCCTGTTCGGGGCCCAGGGGCTGACCGTGGGCACCTACACCAGCCCCAACCTGTACCGGGTGAACGAGCGCATCTCCCGAAACGGCGAACCCATCGACGACGACGCATTCCGGGCCGTGTTGGAGACCCTGGCCGGCCTCGAGGGGCTCCTGTCCGATCGGCCGACCCGCTTCGAGTTGCTGACCGCGGCAGCCTTCGCCTGGTTCGCCGATGAGGCCGTCGACGTCGCCGCGGTCGAGGTGGGTCTCGGGGGCACCTGGGACAGCACCAATGTGATCGATGCCGACGTGGCCGTCATCACCAACGTGAGCTTCGACCATACCGAGGTGCTGGGTCCTACCCTGGCCGACATCGCCAGTGACAAAGCAGGGATCTTCAAGCCAGGGTCCAGGGTGGTGATCGGGGAGACGGACCCGGCGCTGGTGGCTCTGCTCAGGCTCAAGGCCACCGAGGCCGGGGCCGAGGAAATCTGGGTCCGGGGCGAGGACTACGGATGGACGGCCAACCGGGTGGCGGTGGGCGGCCGCTTGCTCGACCTGCGGACACCACAGGGTTCCTACGGCGAGGTCCTCGTACCTCTCCACGGCGCACACCAGGGCGACAACGCCGCCACTGCCCTGGCCGCGGTCGAGGCGTTCTTCGGCACGCCCCTGCATGAGGACGTGGTCGACCGGGCGCTGTCATCGGTATCGGTTCCTGGTCGGCTCGAGGTCATCGGCCGTCGTCCCCTGGTCGTGGTGGACGGTGCCCATAACGTCGCCGGCATGACCATGCTGGCCCGTGCGTTGATCGAGGAGTTCACGGTGGAGGGTGACGCGGTGGCCGTGGTGGGCATGCTGCGGGGTCGCGACCCGGTCGCCATGCTCGAGGCTCTCCAGACCGCCGGAGTCCGTTCGTTGGTGGCATGCGCCCCCGACTCACCGCGAGCCCTTCCTGTCGAGATCGTGGCCGAGGCGGCGTTGGGTCTGGGCATGGACGTACGAACGGCGCCCACCGTCGCTGAAGCGG
>DASXMT010000178.1:0-6022 GCA_036495505.1 Acidimicrobiales bacterium
TCAGGGCCGTGCTGGACGATCTAGGGGTGGATCGAGCGATTGTGTGGGCCTACAGCATGGGCGTCCCTATCGCCGAAGCCTTTGCCAAGCAACATCCCGAACGGACCGAGGCCGTTGTGCTCGGGGGATGTCTTGTCGGACTGAGTCCCAAAGATCGAGACAACATCTTCACTCCAGCGGCCCCCCTTCTGGAGAATGTGGGGCTTGCTCGATATGTCGATGAGACCATGCCTTTCCTGAGTGAACGGATGCGAGATCTGTTCCTCAGTAGGAATGATCCAGTCGCAGCTGCCGCTTCCAGCCGGGCGTATGCCATCCCCTATGCCATAGAAGACGCCCCCCTTCCCGAAGCGACCTTGAACTACGCGGGAACGCGTGAGCCTTGGTATGAGATCGCCGTGGCCGTTGCAGAAGCTAATGATGTCGCCTTCGAGGGCGTACCCGACGCCGACCACGGACAGACATTCCGAGCTGTGGAGATTGTGATTCCAATGGTCCAGTCCTTTTTGGCTTCCGTGTAACCAGTCTCAACGCGGCACTTTGCCCCCGCCCCCAAGGCCCTCCCTCTTTCACCCTCTGCCCCCCTTCTCCCCTTTCGGGTGGTCCGTGGCGCCGTCGCGGCGGTCCGGCTCTGTGGTGCCTTGGGTGGGCGCCGACGCGCCTGGGTGAGTTACGCGGCGCTTTTGGGGTCGTTCCGTGTTCCCCGCCTTGCCTTGCCCTCGCATTATCACATGGGATAGGTGATAGGGGCGTTCAAGACGCCCGTTGGCCATTAGTTCGGGACCGATCCCGAAGTTGGGTGCTTTGCCATGGGCGGAGCAATGGTCATCCAAACCGACGCCTCGGCACTTGCATAAAGGATACGCTACCGTTTCGTATCGTTTGCCACGGACAGGTTGCCTACGATGAGCGCGCGCTTTGAACGGAGGGCTGCAGTGGGAGAGAGCTTGCTCGACAGCTACCGGCGGGAATGGCCCCGAGTTGCTGCTGTTCAGGGAATGGCACTCGGGGGGGCCAGCCTGCTTCTTGGTCGCAAGAAGATGCGAAATGTGCGAGCTCTCGCAGTCATGAATGCCATGACCATGTGTGCTCACCAATACGAGGAATACGTCGATCCCGGCTATTTGCCGCGGCTGATAAATGTCGGGCTTTTCAAGAGCAAGCACCCTCACAATTATCCATACAATCCGAACTCGGCCATGTGCGCCAACATCTGCTTCAGGGCCCTCTACGTACCGGCGATGCTGTTCCCGAAGAACAAGTGGCTCGGGCTGGCCCCGGCCCTGCTCGGCATCGGCCAGGGTGTCGGCCACGTCTTTGTGATACCTCCGATGGTGAAAGCCAAGTACCCGTACAGTCCTGGAGCCCTCACGGCAGGATTGCTGCACGTACCAATCGGCATCTGTTACATCGGGGCGTTGCGTGCCGAAGGCCCAATCGGCCGAAGCACGTGGATGAAGTCTCTTGGTGTTCTGGGACTCTTTCTGGCGCTCGGCGTGGCGTTCCCGAATGTGAGCCTGAAGGACAAGGACAGCCCGTACAACTTCACTGCCCACCAGATGGGGCCCTACGAACCTGGCAATGGTCCTGTGCAACCGTGATGACAGGGCGACCAGGCGTCGTCACCACTGTTGGCTCTGGCGGCTTTCACGTTCTGCGATCAGGCCATCGTGAAATATCGCTAACGAAGGGAACGATGCACCTTGAGTAATGAGGCTTCCGGTGTAGACCTATTGGCGCCTGACAGCCCGCCCGAGTTGCATGGCCGAAAGCTGATCCTTGTCTTCATCGGCCTCATGCTCGTGATGTTGATGGCCGCTCTTGACGCCACGATTGTGGCAACCGCCCTCCCGACGATTGCAGGGGATCTGGGCGGCCTTGACCACATCTCGTGGGTGGCGACTGCCTACCTCTTAGCAGAGACGGTGGTGACTCCCCTCTACGGCAAGCTGGGGGATCAGTACGGTCGTCGTATCGTTCTGCTCGCCGGGCTCGGCATCTTTATCGTCGGCTCTGCCCTCTGCGGGCTCAGCCAGAACTTCGATGAGCTCATCGCCTTTCGGGCCGTCCAAGGCCTCGGCGGTGGCGGACTCATGGTGAGCGCCCAAACCGCCATTGGCGATGTGGTGTCGCCTCGGGAGCGTGGTCGCTACCAAGGTCTATTCGGTGGTGTCTTCGGCGTAGCGACCGTTATCGGGCCATTGGTAGGTGGTGCCTTGACCACGTCGCTCTCGTGGCGCTGGATCTTCTACATCAACCTTCCGATTGGCATCGCTGCGGTGATCGTCCTCTGGCTCACGTTCCCGAAGTTGCGGGCCAAGGTCCATCACAGCATCGACTATCTGGGTACCGTGATGCTCTCCGTCGGACTAGCGGCGCTGGTGCTCATGATTACCTTCGGCGGAACGACCTTCCCGTGGGCATCGGCGGAAGTGATCGGCCTCGCCGTGGCGAGCGTCGTCGCTCTGGTGGTCTTCTTCCTGGTCGAGCGTCGGGCGAAGGAGCCGGTGCTCCCCCCACGTCTCTTTTCCAACAGCGTGTTCACCAGCTCCGGTGTGGTGGCCCTGTTCTTGGGGTTCGCGATGTTCGGGGCGATTACCTTCCTTCCGCTGTATTTCCAGGTCGTACGAGGAGCGAGTCCCACGGAATCGGGCCTGCAGCTACTACCCCTGATGGCCGGACTCATCATTACATCGGCCGTAGGCGGAATGATTGTGACCAAGACTGGTCGCTACCGCATCTTTCCGATTGTGGGAACGGCCGTCACCACCCTCGGCCTGTTCCTGCTTTCCCTCCTCACGCCCGAAACCTCTTCCTTAGAGGCGTATCTCTACATGTTCGTCGCAGGCTGTGGCATCGGATTAGTCATGCAGGTTCTGGTGGTGGCGGTACAGAATGCCGTGGGCTACGAGGACCTTGGCGTGGCTACGTCCGGGAACACGCTGTTCCGTAACATTGGCAGCTCAATCGGTACAGCCATCGTCGGCACGATCTTCGCCACCACCTTGGCCAGCAATCTGGCCAAGGCGTTCCCAGGTCCGGCGGCTTCACGGTTGTCACACAGCGGCCATTCGTTGAGCACGTCCACACTGAATGCCCTTCCTCCACAGGTACATACCACGGTGCTGGCGGCGTACTCCGGCGCCATCACCACCGCCTTCCGTGTGGCGGCCTTCATCTCCATTGCCGCATTCGTGGCGTCTTGGTTCATCAAGCAGCTGCCCATGAAGACGACGCTTGCAGCTACCGACATCGGAGAGACCTTCGGCGCTCCACGTGCTCCCGATTCCCTGGCCGAAATAGGCCGTGTGCTGAGCGTGCTCGTTGGCCGCCAGAGGATGGAGGAGTACCTGGGTCGGGTTATCAGGGAAGCTGGCATCGACATACCACTCACCGACGCTGGAGTGCTGGTCCTGCTCCGGGCTCAGCCGACGATGGACGGCCCGGCGTTGGTGGAGTTGGCAAAGGCCCGTGGTGTGTCGTCAGAACGAGCAGGGGCCGCCATTGCCGATTCAATCGCTCGTGACCTCGTCACGCCCGATTTGCAGCTGACTCCTGTTGGTGCCGATGTTGCCGATCAACTCACTGTCGCAGTGCGTCAGCACCTAGAGGAGATGCTCCAAGCGTGGTCGCCTGAGCAGTACCCGGACATCGTGAAGCTACTCGACCAGTTTGCCTCCGAGATCGTCCGGGACGAAGGCACTAAGTCTGCCATCAAGGCGTAGGCGTTCCTAGTCCGCTTACTGAAGCCTCCCCAGGAGTCGATCCCCTCCTTCCCCTTTCTCTGCCCCCTCCTTTTCGGGTGGGTGCTCCGTCCGCCGGCTCCTCCGGCCTTGGGTGCTGTGCCCAGGGCCTCTACGAAGGCGTAAGCGACAGCATGTCGCCTGAAGGCCCGACGATCTGTTGCAAAGTCGTTCGAGCCAAAGCACGGATATTGGATGGCAAGGGCACGTAACCGGTTTTGGCGGCGTAGGCCTGACCGTTGTTGGTCAACCAATAGAGCATCTGAACCAACGCCGCCCCAGAAGCTGCGTTGTCTTGATGCTGATAGACGAGGGCCCAGCTGTATCCGACTATTGGATATGACATCGACCGCCTTCGTTCACGATCGAGAAGTTCGAGGCGCTCACGTCGGCTTTCTGAGCCGCTGCCGCCGCAATATTGCTCGGCGTCGGTGTCACGAATCGACCCGCCGAGTTCCGAATCGCAGCGGAGCCGAAGAGTTGGTTGGGGTTGTAGGACCGTTCGACGTAGCCAATCGAACCGGGTATGCGCCCGACCAATGCAGCCACCCCGGCATTGCCATTGCCACCGTAACCCACTGGCCAGTTGATGCTGCGGCCCACACCGAGGCTGGACGCCCACTTCTTGTCGTCTCGTGAGAGGTAGTCGGTGAAGATGTAGGTTGTCCCGCTCCCGTCCGACCGATGGACCACGGTAATCGGTAGAGCGGGGATTGGGACCCCGCGGTTGAGCGCTGTGATCGCCGGTGCGTCCCAGCCCGTGATCTGTCCCCGGAAGATGTCGGCAATGACCGAGCCGGTCAGGTGAATACCGGTGGGCGCTCCTGGCAGGTTGTAGATGAGAACCTCGCCTCCGAGGTCCACCGGGACCTGAACGGATGGGCCACCTTGGGCACTCATCTGCTCGGCAGCAGTCATCGGGACGTCTGAGGCGCCGAAAGCAACCTGGTTGGCCGAGAAGGTCGAGATCCCAGCAGTGCTCCCTACGGCCGAGTATTTGATTGATACCGCCGGGTTCATCCGGTGGTATGCGCGAAACGCTTGTTTGAAGAACGGGGCATCGAAGGTAGACCCTGCGCCGGCCAAAGTGATGGGCTGCGAGACCGTTTCCACTTCCCCTGAGGCACTAGCGCCCATCGTCCCCCTCAGGGTTAGGACCAGGATCGTAGCCGGCAGAAGAATCCACCGGCATGCCGCCCACCTCTCCAACGGTCGCCGTTCCTCCGAGTGTTGCCTTGTCCCTTTATCCCTCATGATCCGACCCCCTGACTCCCATGCATTGCTCAGTGGCCCTCACCTGGTTGTGGTCGATCTCACCCAATACTGAGCGCCCATCTGGATCGCGTCCCAGGGGCTCCCCAGTGGGGGTGTGTAGGACAGGTCCAGGTCGCTCATCTCGTCCACGGTCATGGAGTGGAAGATGGCCGTAGCGGCGATGTCGATGCGCTTGGCCACTTCGGCATGGCGGTGGCCGAATAGCTGAACGCCGAGCAATCGGCCCGTCCCCCTGTCCCCGGTGAAGCGCATAGCGATCCGGTGGCTGTCTGGGTAGTAGGCCTTGTGATCATCGGCTTCGAACTCGACGGTGACCGGGTCGAAGCCCACCGATTGGGCCTCATGGTCACGCAGCCCGGTCCTGGCTACGGCGTGGTCGAAGATCTTGACGACTTGAGTTCCCAGGCTGCCGGCGAACTCCTTGGTGCCACCGAGGGCATTCTCGGCAGCAATGCGGCCTTGCTTGTGTGCCGTCGTGCCCAACGGCAGGTAGGTCTCACCGAGCAGGCGATGATGGGTGACGACGCAGTCGCCGGCGGCAAAGAGGTCTCGGCGGCCGGTGCGCATGGTTCGATCGACGACGATCGCCCCCTTCGGGCCGAGGGCGACGCCTGCCGTTTCAGCCAAGGCGGTATCCGGCCTGACGCCTACGACCACGAGCACAAGGTCGGCGAACAGCCTCTCGGCATTTCCATCTGTGGTCTCGCCGTCGACTTGTAGTCGTCCAGCCGATCCCGCAGCCGCCGTCGTAACGGAACCAACCGTGGTCTCACAGCGCACGTCGACCCCGTGCTCGGCCAGCTGGGACCGTACGAGTGCCCCGAGTTGCGGATCGACGGTAGGCAGTACCTCTGGCAGCGCTTCCGCCTGGGTAACCGAAAGTCCCCGGGCAACGAGTGCCTCAGCCATCTCCAAGCCGATGTATCCGGCTCCGACGATGATCGCGCTGGTTGGCTCTGTCTGTTCCAGCGTGTTCATAAGTTCGAAGGTGTCTCCCATGGAGT
>DASXMT010000179.1:0-6066 GCA_036495505.1 Acidimicrobiales bacterium
GACGGCTCCTCCCACTCTGCCTCGTCCCTCTGTGGGACGGCCAGTTGGCCGCGGCTGAGGTGGCTCGTAACGCAGCCCGGGGAGTACGGGGCGTGGCCTTCAGCGAAGTCCCGGCCTACCTTGGCCTTCCGAGCATTCACAGCGGATACTGGGACGCGTTCTTCCGCCAATGCGAGGAGACAGGTACGGTCCTGTTCCTTCACATCGGCTCAGGCACGAAGATGCCGAAGACGTCTGACGACGCGCCCGACCTGGTGGCGGTGACGATCGGGTTCGGCAACTGCGTCGCCTCCATGGCCGATTTCATCTTCTCAGGGGTGCTGGAGCGGTTTCCTGACCTCAAGGTCGTCTACTCGGAGGGCCAGATCGGATGGATCCCATTCTTCTTGGAGCGGGCTGACGACGCCTGGGAGAAGCACCGGGGTGGGACCTTCGGTGCCGACACCATCCCCCAACCGCCGTCCTCCTATTACTACCGCCAGATCTACGGCTGTTTCTTCAAAGACTTCCACGGGGTCGAGTCGATCGACCGCATTGGCGTCGACAACATCACGTTCGAGAGCGACTACCCCCACGCCGATAGCACCTGGCCCAACACTTTGGCATTGGCGAAGGAAATGTTCGCCAAATTGGACGATACGACCATCCAAAAGATCGTCCGTGGGAACGCCATGGATTTGTTGGGCCTCTCAGGAATCTGATCTTGCAATATCCTGACTCGATACGACTGATCAAGGGAGTAGCGATCGGACATGGCTAAGACAAATAATCGCCGGATCGAACCGGTGGGCATCACCCCACTCGGAGGCCCGGCAACCTCGTCGACCTCGAACTCACGGGTGATTACTCCGAAGGCGGCCCGCCAGATATCCGAGAGCCTCAAAGAGCGGATCCTCAGCGGCGAGTTCCCTCCTGGGTCGTACCTTCCGGCAGCAGGCGAGCTCCTCGAAGAATTCGAGGTCAGCCGGCCCACACTTCGTGAAGCACTCAACACGCTCGAGACGGACGGCCTTGTTCGCCTCCGTCGAGGCCCCAACGGGGGGGCTATCGTCCAGAGCCCTGACAACGCGGCCATCATCAGGCAATTGGGCTTCCTCCTTCGCTACGACGGGACCACGATCGAGCAACTCATGGATGTGCGACTTCTGGTCGACCCACTGGCCGCCCGATTGGTGGCCGAGCAGGGGACCGAAGAGGACATCGGACGATTACGCCAAAGCCTCGAGCGGCAGCGGGATCCAAAGACGATCCGAAACCACGAGGCCTGGTTCAAAGAGAACCTCTATTTCCATTGGGCAATCGCAGCCGGATCCGGCAACCCGGTGGTCCGAGTCCTGTCGGAATCACTGCACAACATCACGCTCGACGGCGGTCTGAAGATACGGGTCAAGCAGTCAGAACGGCTCACGAGCATCGAAGAGCACGAAGCCGTCTATACCGCCATCGCCGAAGGGGATGGTGACAAGTCAGCAGAGATGATCCGGCAGCACCTGCAGCGGAGCATTTATCTCCGGGCTCACTACACCAGGTGAGCTCTACATAGCCCTTGTTGGACCGACGGTGGACGAGTGCTGTTCAAGCGCCACTTACATCCGAAAGCGTGAAGCTCATGTCAGAAAAATTGGAAGGGGCGGTCGCCGTCGTCACTGGCGCAGCCCAGGGCATCGGAGAGACCTACGCACGACATCTCGCCAGCGAAGGGGCGACCGTCGTGCTTGCCGATATCTCGCTCGAGGGCATTGAGAAGAACGCGAAGGCCCTGTCGACAGATGGATACCGCGCCACCAGCGTGGCCACCGACATCGCCGACCCCGCTGCTTGCGCGGCCCTGATCGATGGAACGGTCGAACGCGAGGGCAGGATCGACATCCTGGTGAACAATGCCGCCGTCTACCATGGGATCCGAACAACACCGGCCGAAGAGATCTCGATCGAAGACTGGCGGCGGATCGTCGACGTCAACGTGAGCGGCATGTACTACATGTGTCGTGCCGTTATCCCACACCTGAAGGCTCAGCGGTCGGGAGTGATCATCAACCAGACGTCGGGCTCCATCTGGACATGCCCGCCCGGCATGCTCCATTACGTCACAACGAAATCAACGGCCATTCCAATGACGAAGATCCTGGCCCGTGAACTCGGTCCCTTCGGCGTACGGGTCAATGCCATCGCCCCCGGGCTTACCGATACGGCAGCGACTCAGGACGTGGCCGAGCAACGGGCCATCGACATGAGCATCGCCGCCACTCCTCTCGGCCGACTGGCTTCGCCCGATGATCTCTGTGGCGCACTTACCTTTCTCTGCTCTGACGACGGGGCATTTGTGACCGGTCAGACAATCGCCGTCAACGGCGGCAGCAACATGATTCCCTGACCTCGCGTGCACACAACATGAAGGACGTACACACCGCCGCTGGGGGCCGCGTCGACTTAGAGGCCAAGTATGCCGACTCGGATGGCGAGGCCTTTATGACCGGCGTTCAGGCACTGGTCCGGCTCTTGATCGAGCAGAGTCGGCGAGATAGCGCTGACGGGTCGCGGGCGGCGGCGCTGGTCTCTGGATACCAGGGTTCGCCTCTCGGAGTTGTCGACCTCGAGCTGGGTCGCAACCCGGCCCTCCTGCGCGACCACGGAATCGTCCATCAACCTGCGGTCAACGAGGAGTTGGCGGCCACCGCACTTCTCGGGAGCCAACTAGTGGGCACTGCGGGAACGGCCCGTTTCGACCGGGTCGTCGGCATGTGGTACGGAAAGACTCCCGGCCTGGACAGGGCTGCCGACGCCATACGCCACGCCAATCACATCGGCTGCCCACCGAGCGGCGGTGTCCTCGCCGTCGTCGGCGACGACGCCGCGGCCAAGTCGTCCACCCTTCCAGGGGCATCCGAGGCGACCCTTGCCGCCCTCCAGATCCCGACGCTCTACCCGGCCGACCCCAGCGAAGTGGTGGAGCTCGGGTTACACGGCTACACCCTGTCCCGGTTGTCGGGGCTCTGGGTGGGCTGCAAGGTTGCCACCAGCGTGGCCGACGGGTCCCAGAGCGTATCCCTCGCTCCCACAGCTCCGCACCGACCAGTCTCGGTGGACCTCGACGGGCAGCCCTATGTCCACTCACCGTCGGCCACGCTGGCGGGAAGGAGCACCCTCGAACTCGAGCGCTCGCTGTTCTACGCCCGCCTCGAGATCGCCCGGCGCTATGTGACTGCGAACCGGATCAACCGGATCGTGGTGGGTGGGCCCCGCGACACCATGGGCATCATCAGCGCGGGCAAGACATGGCTCGACGTTCGCCAGGCCCTGTCCCTGCTCGGCTTGGACGACGTCGAGCTCACCAGGCATGGGATCCGCCTCATCAAGCTCGGGGCGGTCTATCCACTCGACGGACCGGGCATCCGGGAACTGACGACCGGACTACTGCAGGTGATCGTGGTCGAGGAGAAGCGGGCGTTCATAGAGTCGCAGTTGCGCGAACTGCTCTACGACGAACCCTCCCGGCCGATGGTGCTGGGTAAGTCGGACCAACACGGCCAGGCGCTCGTCCCCGGCAATGGCGAGCTCTCCCCCGACGGGATCGCCGGAATCCTGGCCGCCTTGCTTTCCTCTGACCACGCCATCCCTTCGGTCCGACAATGGGAGGAGCGCAAGGATCGGGGTCGGCGGCCGATCCGGGTGCCCCTCTTGGTCCGGACGCCGTTCTTCTGCTCGGGCTGCCCGCACAATTGGTCGGTGAAGGTCCCCGAAGGCGCCCTCGTTGGCGCCGGGATCGGGTGCCACGGTATGGCCGTTCTGATGAAACCGGCACAGGTCGGCAAGATCATGGGCTTGACCCAGATGGGCGGCGAGGGTGCGCAGTGGGTGGGAATGGCCCCATTCACCGCCGAGGAGCACATCTTCCAGAACCTCGGGGACGGAACGTTCTTCCACTCAGGAAGCCTCGCCCTGCGTGCGGCGGTGGCATCAGGGGTCAATATCACCTACAAGATCCTGTTCAACTCGGCCGTGGCCATGACCGGTGGCCAGGATGTCGTCGGGGCACGGTCGGTTGCGGACCTTGCCAGGATGTTGCTGGCCGAGGGCGTCGGGCGGGTGATCGTCACCAGCGAGGACCCGAGGCGCCTAGCCAAGTCCCACCTGCCCTCAGGCGTCGACCTCTGGCACCGCGACCGGCTGATGGAAGCCCAAGAGGTCCTGTCGCGCCAACCGGGGGTGACGGTCCTCGTACACGATCAGGAGTGCGCGGCGGAGAAGCGCCGTAAGCGCAAGCGGGGCACACTGGCCGACCCGGCCAGGCGGATCTTCGTGAACGAGCGGATCTGCGAAGGCTGTGGCGACTGCAGTGTCAAGTCGAATTGCCTCTCCGTCCAGTCTGTCGAAACCGAGTTCGGCCAAAAGACCCACATCCACCAGCCCTCGTGCAACAAGGACTACTCCTGTGTGGACGGAGATTGCCCCTCGTTCCTCTCAGTCATTCCGGCCACCGGCGGCGCTCGAGCGGGGCGATCGGGGCGCGTCGGACCCGACCCGATCTCTGGCACCGAGCTTCCGACCGCGACTCGGGCGCCCGGGTCCCGCTGGACGGTCCGACTTCTGGGCGTGGGCGGCACGGGGGTGGTCACGGCCTCGCAGATCCTGGGCACGGCCGCTCTGGCCGACGGCCTCCACATCCGTGGCCTCGATCAGACCGGGCTGGCGCAAAAGGGGGGCCCGGTACTCTCCGACCTCGTCCTGGCCGATGAACCGGTCGCCCAGGGGAACAAGTTGACCGAGGGTGAGTGCGACGTCTACCTCGGATGCGACCTGGTCGTGGCGGCCGACCCCACCTACCTTGCCGTCGCCGATCGGGAACGGACGGTGTCGATCATCTCCACCGCCCGCGTGCCAACCGGCGACATGGTGGGCGAGGATCGGGCCACGTTCCCTGAAGCCGACCGATTTGTCGGTGCCATCGGCGACCAGTCCGACAACGCCCGCTCGGTATTCGTGGACGCACACGAGATATGCGAGACCCTTTTCGCCGGGACCGAGTTTGTGAACGTCTTCTTGTTGGGTGTGGCCGTCCAGACCGGGGCACTCCCGGTAAGCACTGAATCCATCGAACAGGCTATCGAGCTCAACGGAGTGGCAGCCGAGAAGAACCTTCAGGCCTTTCGGCGCGGCAGGCAGCTGGTGGCTGACCCAGGGGGTCTTAACGATGCCGTGCTCGCCTCCTCCCGGCCCGTCGGCCCCGCAGGTCCGCCCGAAGAGCTGGTCACCGCCATCTGCGGCGAGGTCGGTCTCCCGGTCGAGGGGGAGGTGGGCACGCTCGTGCGCCACCGCATTGCCGACCTGATCTCGTACCAGCACCCGGGATACGCCCGGCAATACGCCGAGTTTGTGGCCAGAGTGCACGGATGCGAGCGTGACCAGGTACCCGGTCACGAGGAGCTCACCCTGGCCGTAGCCCGGTACCTGTACAAGCTCATGGCCTACAAGGATGAGTACGAGGTGGCTCGCCTCTCACTCGATCCTGAAGTGGCACGGAACGTCGAGCAGGAATTCGGCGCCGGTGCCAGATATGCGGCCATGCTCCATCCTCCGGCGTTCCGAGCGATGGGCCTGCGCCGGAAGATCCGCCTCCAACGTTCGTCCGTACCGGTCTTCACCGTGCTCCGCGCCATGCGGAGGGTACGAGGAACGCCCCTTGACCTGTTCGGGTACGCCCGGGTCCGTCGGGTCGAACGGCACCTCGTCGGCGAGTACCGAGTCCTCGTGGAACAGGCCATGGCGAACCTGGTCCCCGAGACGCACGGGGCAGCCGTCGCCATTGCCTCGCTCCCCGATGTCGTGCGGGGCTACGAATCAATCAAGCTTCAGTCGGTGGAGGAGTTCCGGCGGCTGGCAGCAGGGCTCCGGGCCCAGGACATCGCCGGTCGAGCACCCGCGTAGCAACAGGCGATGGACCATCCCGGTCCCGATGATGTGAGGTGGGGACGATGGAGGCACGTGCCGGCGCAAATGACGACGCCAGCGAGAACGGATTGACGAGCTTGGTTGGCCGCTCCTCTGGTCGGCGCGGCGGGGAGAGGA
>DASXMT010000180.1:0-4352 GCA_036495505.1 Acidimicrobiales bacterium
TGGGTGGCGAACTCCTCAGTCAGTTCCTCGCCGTTGATCACCAGACGGGTGATGACCATGGCGGGTAATACCTCATAGAGGACATCGCCGGCTGCGCTCGGTGGCAGCTCCCCCCTGGCGACGGCCCGGTCCACGAGTTGCATACAGTTGGTGCGCTTGCTCTCGACCGTTTGTGTCCGCATCAGGTTGGCCAGGACGGGATCGGTGCGCATGGCGCAGAGCACGCCGGAGATCAGGGCGCCGTCCTCGGACGACACCGATTGATCGATACAGGTAATGGTGGCCAGCAGGTCGCCCCGGAGCGATCCGGTGTCGGCCACGACCTCTTCGTCGGAATGGCGCTGGCGGATCGCCTCGGCCACGACCTCGGCCTTGCCCGACCAGTGCCGGTAGATGGTGGCCTTGCCGGCGTGGGCCCGCTCGGCCAGGGCATCCATGCTCAGCCGGTCGTAGCCCACCTCCAGGACGAGCTCCAGCGCGGCATCCAGGATGGCCTGCTCGCGGGCTTCGGCACGGGCGCCACTGGGCCGGCGCTCCTGGTCGGTCGTGCTAGTGGCGAGAGGTGCGATCACGGCGTGTCCTGAAGAGGGCTTGAAACGGAACGGTTCCGTCTCACTCACTATACGGAAGCCCGGACCAGAACGCAACCGTTCCGTTCTGATTTTTCCCTGTCTAGAGCAAATCCCCTAGTGAACGCACTATGGGTGGTGGGACTTCTCGTCACCGATCGGCGGAATGCCGGGAATTCAGGCTCAGGGACCCTTTCCGCCCGAGGCGGTGTGGGAGCGGGGATCCCATGGCTGCAGGCCCTGGGTCGATGCTGTCCGAGGGCGTGTCTCCAATGCCGGTGACCTGGAAGCCCAGAGCCTGAAGCGTCTGGAGGTGTCGGCCGCCTCATTGGTGGCGCCCGAGCCGTTCAGAACGGATACCGAGACCGTGCTCGGGGATGGGTACTTCCCGCGGTGCATGGCGTCCGTCTTGGAGCTCACTCCCACGAACTGGTCGACGACTGTTGGTCCTGCACTCGGGTTAGGTGTGGGACGATCGGGACCGTGACCGGGATCAGCGACGCCGAGACACTCTCCGTGGTCGGGATGGACCACGTCGTTCTGGCTGTGGCCGACGTGGAGCGGTCGTTGGCCTTCTACTGCGGTGAACTGGGCCTCGCCCCGGTCCGGGTCGACGAGTGGCGCCGCCGCGAGGCGCCCTTCCCGTCGGTCCGCGTGGACCCGACGACCATCATCGACCTGCTGGGCGTGCCCCGTACGGGGGAGAACGTCGACCACGTGTGCCTGGTGGTGGCGCCGGTCGACTTCGGGTCGGTCAAGGCGAGCGGTCGGTTCGTCGTGGTCGACGGACCTGCTCGACGGTACGGCGCCCAGGGCGAGGGCACCTCGTTGTACATCCGGGACCCCGACGGCAACATGATCGAGTTGCGGTACTACGACCCGACCTGAACGCCGGTTCACCGTCCTGAAAACGCGGTGAGGGCGAGTAACGACGCAGCCACCGAGAGGGGAACCAGGACCAGGCCCACCTTGGTGTAGGTGCGAGCAGACGGAGTGGCCTGCTGCGAACGGGCCACCCGCATCCAGAAGATGGCGGACAACGATCCGGTGATGACCAAATTGGGGCCGAGGTCGAGCCCGATGAGCAGAGCCCGGGGGTGGGCCGGGGCCCGGGAGGAGAGCAGTACGGCGGCGGGGAGGTTGTTGATGAGCGATGCCGTGCCTACTCCGACCCAGGCCGTGGCCCACGATCCGAGCGAGGCCATGAGCCGCCCCGGCCCGTCCCACAATCGGGCCACAGTGCCGAGCACCGTGGCCAACACGAACAGGCCGGCGAGCACGGGAACGTTCACCGCCCTGGCTGTCGTCGGGAGCGAGACCCGTCCGGCGAGGATCTGGGCGCCGGCCACGATGACCCCAGTCACGACGATCGGGATCGCCGGATTGGGCAGTACCAGCACGAGTACGAGCGCGGCGATCAACCCGACCAGTCCGAATCCGGGCCGAAGGCTCAGGCGCTCCGCGTCGCCGCGGTGCCCGGGATGGCGCCAGTCGCGATGGCGCCAGATCACGACCACGACGGCCGTCACCACCACGGCTGCGACCCAGGCCGGCAGCATCTGCGTGGCGAACGCGCTCCCGCTGGTGTGGGTATCGGCGAGGACCAGAAGGTTGGTGAGGTTCGAACCGGGAAGCAGCAGCGACGCCGAGTTCGACATGAAGACGGCGCCGTAGAGAAACGCCGTCTCGTCGATCCTCCGGTGGCGAGCGGCGTGGAGAAGGATCGGCGTCAGGAACACCACCGAGGTGTCGAGGTTCAAGACGACGGTGACGGCGGCCACCAACGCCATCATCGATAGGAACAGCGCCAAGCCCCCACCGGGTAGCCGGGCGATGGCCGCGCCGGCCGCTTCGAACAGTCCGTCCGAGGCGGCGACCGTACCGATGAGCAACAGCCCGGCAATGAGCACGAACGGCGGCCAGGTCTGGCTGAGGGAATGGACGAGGTCGGTGCTCACGTTGCTTGTGGGCCTAGCACGGGCCCGAAACCATGCCTTGGTCGTCTCCAGGCTCGCGCAGCCTCCGTCCTACGATGCTGACCCCGTGACCTGGCGCGCACCGCCCCTTGTCACGTTTTCGTCCGTCGCCGGGGCACAGGCTTGATGGAACACCAGGTCGTTCTCGCGGACACGCAAGGTGTCGAGCCAGTAGCGCAGTGTCCAGCTCGGCCAGTTGTTGGTAATCCGACCCGTCGCCGTCTTGTACCAACTGCGACAGCTGCCCGCCCATGCCGTCGTCATCATGAGCCGCTGGGTCCGGTCAGTGTCGCGGCGAAACGCCTCCGCCTTGACGTCGACCGACACGCGGGACCGAGTGGAGCGCCCGACTGCCGTGGTCAGGGCGAGGGTGTGGAGGATGTAGCTCACCTGCCGTTCGACCATGAAAAGGATGGAGTTGTGGCCCAGGTTGGTGTTGGGTCCGTACAGCAAGAAGCAGTTGGGGAATCCGGGAACGGTCATGCCGAGGTAGGCCTCGGCCCCGGTCCTCCACTGGTCAGCCAGCTTCCGACCGTCGACCCCGGCGATGGTGATGTGTGAGAGGAAGTCGGTGGTGTGGAATCCGGTTGCGTAGATCAACACATCAGCCGGGACGCGTCGACCGCCGGTGGTGACTACGGCATCGGCTTCGATGTGGTCGATGGGCTCGGTGACCACCTCGACGTTGGGTCGGTGGAGGGTCGGATACCAGTCATTGGAGATGAGAATGCGCTTGCAGCCCAGGGGGTAGTCGGGTACCACCGACGCTTCGGGCAAGCGGTCGGAGACCACTTGGGTGCGGATGCCACTGTCGAACCTGCGAGCCAGTTTCCGGCCGACCCAGCCCTCGCGACGGAAGAGCAACCATCGAGCCTCGAACGACCAGTAGATCTTCCACCGGTAGGCCAGTTCGAATGGCCGGATGTGCTCGAGGCACCACCGTTCCACCGCGCCATAGGCACGATCGGGCTTGGGCCCGACGTAGTTGGTGCTGCGCTGGAAGATGGTGAGCGCCGAGGCCTGACCGGCGACCACCGGGACGAACTGGATGGCGCTGGCGCCGTTGCCCACCACGGCCACCTGCCGTCCCTCGAGCCCACAGTCGTGGTCCCATCGGGCCGAGTGGAAGCTGGTCCCCTCGAAGGTCTCGGCGCCGGGCAGGTCGGGGACCGCCGGTCGGTTGAGCTGCCCGCAGGCGAAGATCGCCACATCGGAGACCACCTCGTCGGGCGGGCCTCCCCGGGGGGTCACCGTGAGGTGCCACCGGCCCAGTTCCTCGTCGAAGTGGGCCTCTTCCACCCTGGTGTTGAAGCGGATGTGCCGGGCCAGCCCAAAACGATCGACACAGTCCTCGGCGTAGCCCAGGATCTCTGGCTGCTCGGCGAAACGCCGGGACCAGTCGGTCTTGGAGGCGAACGAGAACGAGTAGAGGTGAGAGGGAACGTCGCACCCGCTACCGGGGTAGGTGTTGTCCCGCCAGGTGCCACCCACCCCATCAGACTGTTCGAGGATGGTCATCTCAGTGACCCCCGATCGGCGCAGCTGGATGGCCATGGCCAGCCCGGACAGCCCAGCTCCCACGATGGTGACCGATGGCACCCGGCTGCCAGGGACCCGGAGCGTCCGTTGCATCAGTCGGCGTCCTAGATCCAGTGCCATCCAGCTCCCGGGGTCGGTTGTCTGCCGGTCAAGGTGAACCTAGCGGAGCCCTGAGCGTTTGCGCTCTCGGTGGCCCGGATTCAGTATCGTCTGGTGTTCGTGGACACCACACCGATCAGCGACGATTACATGGGCGAGATGCTGGCGC